>JBFFPW010000023.1:0-10210 GCA_041573815.1 Desulfuromonadales bacterium | reverse complement strand
TTTGATATCGAGATTTCCGACGAAGATGCGGAAAAAATCCAGACTGTTAAGGACGCTGTCAGCTACATTAATGACAATTCCTGATAGTTCCAGGGAGGAGATATTATCTCCTCCCTGTTTTATCAACCGGTCTGTGGTTATGTTTGATCATAATTCGCAGGTTCTGTTGGAGGTGAATGGTCGTAATGCGTAGAGTCGTCGTTACAGGTGTTGGTGCTGTTTCAGCACTCGGTACAGGAACGGAGAAAAACTGGGATGCCCTGATGAAGGGACAGTCCGGTATTGCTCCGATTACCCGTTATGATGCAAGTGAGTTCCCGACACAGATTGCAGCGGAAGTCAAAGACTTCAACGCTGATGATTTTATTGAGAAAAAAGAACAGAAGAAAATGGATCTGTTCATCCAGTATGCACTGGCTGCCTCTGAGCTGGCGATGCAGGACTCTGGTTTTGAAGTCACTGATGAAAATGCTGAACGGGTTGGTGTTCTGGTTGGTTCCGGACTTGGTGGTCTGCCGACCATGGAACGTTACCATAATGTCATGCAGGAGAAGAGTTACAAGAAAATCACTCCTTTCTTCATTCCGATGCTCATCATCAATCTTGCTCCAGGTCAGATTTCGATCCGTTTTGGGGCTAAAGGCCCGAATCTTTCAACTGTTTCAGCATGTGCGACGGGGACCAATTCTATTGGTGATGCTTACCATATGATTGCTCGTGGTGATGCTGACATGATGATTGCCGGTGGCACGGAATCGACAATTACGCCTCTGGCGATGTCTGGATTCAATGTCATGAGAGCTCTTTCTACCCGCAATGATGACCCGGCTGGAGCCAGCCGCCCGTTCGATAAGGGGCGTGATGGGTTTGTCATGGGTGAAGGTGCCGGTATTGTCATTCTTGAGGATATGGAGTCGGCAAAAAAACGTGGCGCCAAAATCTACGCGGAAGTTGGCGGTTACGGCCTGACCTCGGATGCATATCATTTGACTGCACCGTCTCCGGGTGGTGAAGGCGCTGCTCGCTGCATGAAGATGGCGCTCGATCGAGCCGGGGTGAATCCTGAGGATGTCGGCTATATTAATGCGCACGGTACGTCAACTCCGTACAATGATATGTACGAAACAATGGCAATTAAATCGGTGTTTGGTGATCATGCCTACAAGTTGAAAGTCAGTTCGACCAAGAGCATGACCGGTCATGGTCTTGGCGCAGCTGGTGGCCTTGAAGCTGTTTATTCCCTTTTGGCCATGGAGCGTGGTGTTTTGCCGCCGACAATAAATTATAATGAACCTGATCCCGATTGCGATCTCGATTATGTTCCGAATAATCCAGTCGATGCTAAAGTCGACGTGGTGATTTCAAATTCTCTCGGTTTCGGTGGTACGAACGCAACTATTCTCTTCAAGAGGGTTTAATGTGAACGAGAAATTTGTCATAGCGAGCGATCATGGCGGTCTGGCTCTCAAGGAAGCGATTTCTGCTTATCTTCGTGAAAAGAATGTTGAGATCTGTGATCTTGGGACAATGAATGATGATTCGGTAGATTACCCGGACTACGGTATCAAGGTTGCCCGGGCAGTCTCTCTTGGTGAAGCGGACAGAGGAATCCTGATCTGCGGTACCGGTATCGGCATGTCAATCGTTGCCAATAAATTCCCCGGTATCCGTGCTGCTCTGATTACTGACGAATTCACGGCCCAGATGTCCAAGGAACATAACGACGCCAATATTATCGTTATGGGAGGTCGGGTGTTATCGTCGGCGCAGGCTCAGAAAATGGTTCAGATCTGGCTGGAGGCTTCTTACGAGGGGGGGCGGCATCAACGCCGTCTCGACAAGATAGCCAATCTTGAAGATGATATCCGGTCAGGTAGTTTATAAAGCTCTCTTAAACAGGCAGGCTTAGTGCCTGCCTGTTTTTTTTACAGATTACGTGTGGAGGAAGATCAGTCATGTCTCAGTCTCTTGCCGGGTTTGATCCGGAAATAGCTAAAACCATTACAGAAGAAACCGAACGGCAGGAATACAGCCTGGAATTTATCGCTTCGGAAAATTTTGTCAGTGAAAACGTCCTTGAAGCTCAGGGTTCGGTACTGACCAACAAATACGCCGAAGGTTACCCTAGTAAGCGTTACTATGGTGGTTGTGAATTTGTTGATGTTGCTGAGCAGCTTGCAATCGATCGAGCCAAAGATCTGTTCGGTGCAGAGCATGTCAATGTTCAGGCTCATTCCGGTTCACAGGCCAATATGGCGGTCTACTTTGCAACCTGCCAACCGGGGGACACGGTCCTTGGTATGAACCTGGCGCATGGCGGACACCTGACGCACGGTTCACCGGTCAATTTTTCGGGCAAGCTGTTTAATATCGTCCCCTATGGTGTTGATAAAGATACCGGCCTGATCGATTATGAAGAGGTTGAGCGCCTTGCCGATGAGCACAAGCCGAAACTGATTGTCGTCGGTGCCAGTGCATATCCGCGAACCATCGAGTTTGAACCGTTTCGCCGTATTGCCGACAAGGTTGGGGCGGTTGTGATGGTCGATATGGCTCATATTGCCGGCCTGGTCGCGGCTGGTGTCCATCCCAGTCCCGTGCCGCACGCCGAATTTGTTACAACCACGACCCACAAAACCTTGCGTGGACCGCGCGGCGGTATGATTCTCTGTCAGGAAGAGTATGCAAAGAAGCTGAACAGCAATATCTTCCCGGGCATACAGGGTGGTCCACTGATGCATGTCATCGCGGCTAAGGCAGTCGCTTTTAAGGAAGCGCTCTCACCGGAATTCAAGGATTACGCTGCGCAGGTCGTAAAAAATGCCAAAGCTTTAGCCGAAGGACTGGTTGGACACGGTTTTAAACTGGTTTCGGGCGGGACTGATAATCATCTTATGCTACTCGATTTTACCGGTTCCGAGTTGACCGGCAAGGTTGCTGAAGAGACCCTTGAAAAAGCCGGTATCACCGTCAACAAGAATGCTGTTCCATTCGATACCAGATCACCGTTTGTCACCAGCGGTGTTCGCATCGGCACCCCGGCAACGACCACTCGTGGCCTCAAGGAAGACGAGATGAAGCAGGTTGCCGACTGGATCTCTCGAGCATTGAATAACATCGATAACGAGGACGCACTGCTCGTCATCAGGAATGAAGTCAAGGAGTTGTGTAAGAAATTCCCACTCTATGCGCATCGGTTGAAATAATGGAACGACCCAGCTGGGAAGAATATTTCATGGACATCGCCAAGCTGGTGGCCAGGCGGTCATCCTGCTTGCGTCGTCAAGTTGGTGCGGTCATCGTTAAGGATAAGAATATCCTGGCGACCGGCTACAACGGCACTCCGAGCGGTATTACGCATTGCTCCGAGACTGGCTGTCTGCGTGAACAGTTGAAGATTCCTTCAGGTGAGCGGCATGAACTCTGTCGCGGTTTGCACGCCGAGCAGAATGTCATCGTTCAGGCCGCCAAGCATGGTGTCAATATTGAAGGGGCGACGCTGTACTGTACAAATTCACCCTGTATTATCTGTTCCAAAATGATAATTAACGCTGGCGTCAAGGATATCGTTTACCTTGACGGTTATCCGGATATTCTTTCCAAGGATATATTGGCCGAATCCGGCATTGGATTCCGCTCGTACGCTATCCCTGAAGCAAAACCCGAGGAAGACTGATGAAGTGTCCATTCTGCGGATTTGAAGATACAAAAGTTGTTGATTCTCGCATGGGAAAAGAAGGAAACAATATCCGTCGCCGGCGTGAATGTACTGACTGTGAGCGCCGCTTTACGACTTACGAGCGGGTAGAAGAGTCATTGCCGATGATCGTTAAGAAGGATGGCCGGCGTGAGAACTTCGATCGCAACAAAATTATTGCCGGAATGAGAAGGGCCTGTGAAAAGCGCCCGGTTCCGATAGCGACCATAGAGAAATTCGTTGACGCTCTTGAGCAATCAATGCAGGAGAGTGGAGAAAAGGAAGTAGATGCCAGCAAGATCGGTACTGCTGTTATGGAAGCCCTGCATGAGATGGACGAAGTTGCTTACGTTCGCTTCGCATCTGTTTATCGTCAATTCAAGGACATTAACGAGTTTATGTCTGAGTTGACTGATATTCTCGCCCAGAGCGGAGAAAAGAGCGTCTGACCTGTTTACGCTGATATCCGCGAGTCACCATGTCTGAACAGCAATATATGCAATTGGCCCTCGAACTGGCCGCTAAAGCGGAGGGGCGCACTTGTCCCAATCCTCCTGTTGGCGCTGTTGTCGTCCTTGATGGTGAGGTTGTCGGACAGGGCTTTCACCCCGAAGCCGGCCAGCCTCATGCTGAGATCTTTGCCCTGCGCGAGGCTGGCGATAAAGCCGCCGGCGCCACTCTCTTTGTGACGCTGGAGCCTTGCAACCACACCGGACGCACCGGTCCATGTACAGAAGCAATTATTGCCGCTGGAGTTAAGACGGTGATCGTTGGCACTCTCGATCCGAACCCTGATGTTGCCGGCAAGGGTGTTGAGCGTTTACAGTCGGCGGGCATTGCAGTTTCAGTCGGTGTCCATAAAGATGCCTGTTGCCGTCTGATTGCGCCTTTTGCCAAACATATTACAACCAAACTCCCCTATATCACCCTGAAAATGGCGATGACCCTCGATGGACAGACGGCGACATCGACCGGTGACTCACGATGGATCAGTAATGAACAAAGTCGCCAATATGTTCATCAGATGCGCGACCGGACCGACGCAATAATGGTCGGGATCGGTACAGTCCTGGCTGACGATCCACAATTGACGACACGACTGTCAGACGGGGCAGGCAAGGATCCAATCAGGGTCATTGTTGATTCAAACTTGCGGATTCCAGACCATGCCCAGGTTTTATCTTCGGACTCACCAGCTTCCGCCATTATCGTCACAACCGAAGCCGCCGATCTTGATAAAATGAATAAATTGCAAGCACGGGGTGTCGAGTTCATTGTTGTTGGCGAAAAAGACGGCAAGGTTGATCTCCTGGCGATGGTCAAAGAACTCGGACAGCGCAATATTCAGTCAATTCTGCTCGAAGGCGGGGCGATTCTGGCGGCTGAAGCTTTACGGTGCGGGATTGCCGACCGGGCCGCAGTTTTTATTGCTCCCAAATTTCTCGGTGGTGATGATGGCTCAGGTGTTTTTAGTGGGCCCGGTTGTACCGTCATGAACGATGCTGTGCAGCTCAAAGAGATCAACGTCCGCCATTTTGGTGATGATATACTTGTCGAAGGGGAGATTTCCTGATGTTTACCGGCTTGGTTGAAAGTTGTGGTCGTGTCCAAACATTAACCCGTACCGCGACGGAAGCTCGATTGACAGTTTTAACCAGTCTTCCGACTGAGGAATTACAGCTCGGTGATTCAGTCTCAGTGAATGGGGCCTGTTTAACTGTTGTAGCGAAAGACAAGACCACATTTACGGTTGATATGTCCCCCGAAACCTTTGAGCGGACGACGTTTAATTCGATGCCAAGAGAGGGGCGGGTTAACCTGGAAAGAGCTCTACGGGTTGGGGACCGCCTCGGTGGTCATATCGTCACCGGCCATATCGATACTGTTGGAACTGTATTAAGCGTAGAAAAACATCAGAATGCCGTCGTTATTGAAATCGAGGTTCCGGCTGAATATGCGCGCTATCTTGTGGCGAAAGGTTCTGTTGCCATTGATGGCATCAGCCTGACAATCAACGCTGCAGAATCAAATAAATTTTCTGTCAGTATTATTCCGCATACCCTGAAAGAGACCACCTTGGCTGAGTGTAAATCCGGGGATCAGGTTAATATCGAAACTGATATTCTCGGCAAGTATGTTGAACGTTTGCTGGGAGTGGAAAAAGGTCCCGATCGGTCATCGAAGTTAACCAGTGAATTTCTTGCCAAGCATGGTTTTATGTGACATATTTGGCAGTTCGAAAGGATTTATAAATGCCAATTGCTAATATCGAAGCTGCCCTGGAGGATCTCCGCCAGGGTAAAATGATTATTCTGGTTGATGACGAGGATCGTGAGAACGAAGGAGATATTGTTATTGCTGCGGAAAAAACGACGCCTGAAGCCATTAATTTTATGGCGAAAGAGGGCCGTGGCCTGATCTGTCTTTCCTTGACGGAACAGCGCGCCAATGAACTCGAATTGCCGTTGATGGTGCAGGAAAATTCCTCCTCCTTCGGAACCGCTTTTACTATCTCGATTGAGGCACGGACCGGAGTTTCAACCGGCATCTCCGCTGCCGATCGGGCCCGCACTGTTCAGGTGGCCATAGAGGATGACACCAGACCTTTTGACCTGGCACGTCCCGGGCACATTTTTCCGCTGCGGGCCAAAAAAGGTGGGGTTCTGGTTCGCGCCGGGCAAACCGAAGGTTCGGTCGATCTGTCGCGTCTGGCCGGTTTGAAGCCGGCCGGAGTCATTTGTGAAATCATGAATGATGATGGCACTATGTCACGCATGCCGGAATTGCGTAAATTCGCAAAAAAACATGATCTCCGCATCGTGACGATTGCTGACCTGGTCGCTTATCGTCTGCAAAAAGAGACATTGGTCAGCCGGGCCGCTGAAGTCAACCTACCAACACCTTTTGGTGGTGACTTCAAGGCGATCGCCTATGAGAATGAGGTTGACAATGCCAATCATATGGCCCTGATCAAGGGTGAAATCAATCCTGATCAACCTGTTCTGGTCCGTGTTCATTCCGAATGTTTGACTGGTGACGTCTTTGGCTCGCAACGTTGTGATTGTGGCGACCAGTTACATGCCGCTATGCAGCAGATTGATCGTGAGGGGAATGGAATCATTCTCTACATGCGTCAAGAAGGTCGTGGTATCGGCCTGATTAACAAGTTGAAGGCTTATGCCCTGCAAGACGAAGGGCATGACACGGTTGAAGCCAACGAAGTTCTTGGTTTTAAAGCTGACCTGCGTGATTACGGGATTGGTGCACAGATACTGACTGAACTTGGTGTTCGCAATATTCGACTGATGACCAACAATCCGAAAAAGATCGTCGGTCTTGAGGGGTATGGTTTGAAGATTGTTGAGAGAGTCCCGATTGAAATTGAGGCGTCCGGCAACAATATCGAATACCTGAAAACCAAACGCGAAAAAATGGGACATCTTTTAGAAAATATCTAATCCGCTAAGGAGTGGGAGGATTCATATGGCAAAGCAAATTGAAGGAAAATTAGATGCATCGGGATTAAAGGTTGGACTTCTGGTCAGTCGTTTCAATAGCTTTATTTCGGATCGGCTTCTTGAAGGCGCGGTCGATGCGCTGGTTCGTCATGGTGCCTCAGAGAGCGATCTGACCGTTGCCAGAGTGCCAGGAGCGTTTGAACTGCCGATTGCCACCAAAAAAATGATTGATACCGGCAAGTTTGATGCTGTTATCTGTCTTGGTGCCGTCATTCGTGGCGCAACTCCGCATTTTGATTATGTCAGTTCGGAAGTCACAAAGGGGATCGCTTCGGTCAGTCTCGATTCCGGTGTTCCGGTCTCTTTTGGTGTCCTGACAACGGACAACATAGAGCAGGCTGTTGAGCGTGCTGGTACCAAGTCTGGCAATAAAGGTTTTGAAGCAGCCGTTACTGCTATTGAAATGGTCAACCTTTTCAAGGCGATGGATGCCTGATGGGACAAGGTGCGCGTCGCCAGGGCCGAGAACTTGCCCTGAAGGTCTTGTATAGTCTTTATGATCACGACATGGAGATCGAGTTTATCCTGCAGGATTTCTGGGATAACTTCCGTTTTCGTGATGATGTTCTCGGAGAGCCGATCGAAGATGTCGATCGGTCGATTCCGGCACATGTGAAGGCCTTTGCCGAGACGTTGATCAAGGGTGTCGTTAATAACCTGGCCGAGATCGATGGTATCATCGATCAGCACTCGACCAATTGGGCTCTTGATCGAATGGCTCGGGTTGATCTTTCCTTGTTGCGGCTCTCCGTGTTTGAGCTGCTTTATCTGCCCGACGTGCCGTCAAATGTCGCTATTAACGAGGCTATCGAAATCGGCAAGCGTTATGGCACCCAAGATACACCTCCCTTCATCAATGGTATTCTGGATAAAATTTCGCAACAGGCTGAAAAGAAATGAGCGATACCTATATCCTCGACTTGCCGCCTGACCGGATGGAGGGTGAGGTGGCGACTGTCTATTTTTTTGAAGATGACCGACCATTGCATGGCTCGGCTTCAATGCTTGACTGGCGCTTGAATGGCAAGGTGACAGAGCTGTTGCTTGATGGAACTGTTTCCGGCCGCATCGGTGAGACTGTTGCCATCAAAAACAACGGCAAGCTTGATGCTGACTGGGCTCTTTTTATTGGTGGTGGTAAGCGGCAAAGGCTGTCAATGGCGGTCTGGGAACGTCTGTTGAAAAAAGGCATTAAAACTTGTCAGAAAGCCGGTTTTGAACGCATTGCCTTCTGTCTGGACAGCCAGGAGGATGTACCGGTTTCGCAAATAAAGGAACTTGCTGAGAAATTATTGGTTGAGTACAGTAACTCGACTCTTGAATGTCTTTTTTCGTTTGATACCGTCCCGGTCATAACCGCCGGCAAAAGTGAAAAACAGACCTCTTTATTGTAAACACTATATTTTTTTTCTTGAGGATGAATATGAAACAGATTCGCGCAGGACTTCTCGGTTTTGGAACCATTGGCACAGGTGTCGTTCAGGTTTTTCAGAACAATGCAGAACTTATTAAAGCCCGTCTCGGTGCTGAACTGACTCTGGTCAAGATTGCCGATCTCGACATTACGACCGATCGTGGCGTTACGCTCGCCGAGGGTATCCTTACGACTGATGCTGACGAGGTTCTGGTCAACCCTGACATTGATGTTGTTATTGAGCTGATCGGTGGCTATGAGCCGGCCAGGACGTTTGTGCTCAAGGCCATTGAAAACGGGAAGCATATCGTGACCGCCAACAAGGCCTTGCTGGCGCTTCATGGTGATGAGATATTTGCTGCTGCTGCCAAGCACGGTGTCGAGGTGATGTTCGAAGCCTCAGTCGGTGGTGGTATCCCGATCATTTCGTCGATCAAGGAAAACCTCTGTGCCAACAACTTCCGTTCAATCTTCGGTATTCTCAATGGTACCTGCAATTACATCTTGACCCAGATGACCAATGAAGGTGCCGAATTCGGAGATGTTCTCAAGGTCGCCCAGGAGAAGGGCTACGCCGAGGCTGATCCGACATTTGATGTTGAAGGTGTTGATACCGCCCATAAACTCGCCCTGATGATCGCCCTTTGTTTCGGGACCAAGGTCGACTTTGATGATGTCTACACTGAAGGTATCAGTAATATCACACCTCTTGATATTCAGTACGCCAAGCAGTTCGGCTACAAGATTAAACTTCTGGCCATCGGTAAGGCTGATAACGGCAAAATCGAGGCGAGGGTACATCCGACCATGGTCCCCTTGCTTTATCCCTTGGATGATGTTGATGGGGTTTTCAATGCAGTTCGCATGGTTGGTGACTTCGTTGGCCCGGTTATGCAGTACGGTCATGGCGCCGGTATGGAAGCGACCGCCAGTGCTGTTATGGGTGATGTCATGTCAATTGCCCGCGGTATTGCTTCTGGCGCCGGACAGCGCACTCCACCGATGGCTTATTGTGCCGATGCGATCACCACGCTCGATGTTAAGCCGATGGCAGAGATCTGCACCCAGTATTATCTCCGCGTTGGTGTGATTGATGCGCCGGGTGTTCTTTCGAAGATTTCCGGTCTTCTCGGTGACCATAACATCAGTATCGCCTCAATGATTCAGCCAGACAGGGGCGACAGCGGCTCAACGCCGATCGTTCTGATGACACATAACTGTTGCGAAGGTGATGTTCGTAAAGCAATCACTGAAATCGATCAACTTGAGGTTGTTAAAGAAAAAACCCACTTCATTCGTATCGAGAGTGCGATGGAGTAAGTCTTCAAAGTTGATATTGATTCTGAAAGGCGCCTAGTATAGGCGCCTTTTGTTTTGCCAGACAGAACAGTTGTTTATTTTCTTGCAATCATTTTTTCGTGACGGTATCCTTCTCTGAATGTTTTGAAATTTCTCACTATGGAGGTGTCAAATGAAGAGAGCATTTTTAGTGTTAACCGTGTTTGGCGTGTTTGTTTTAGCCGCCGGGAGTGTTTTGGCGGGGGGTATCGATCATAAGACGAACTTCAGCGCCGAGTACGC
>JBFFPW010000022.1:0-10228 GCA_041573815.1 Desulfuromonadales bacterium | reverse complement strand
CCTTCCAAGCTAAGGGTCGCGGGTTCGAATCCCGTTTCCCGCTCCATTAAGTGAACTCTCCAGACGGTATAAGCCCACATAGCTCAGGCGGTAGAGCACTTCCTTGGTAAGGAAGAGGTCATCGGTTCAAGTCCGATTGTGGGCTCCATGTACTTCTTTGGAGTTTAAGAACTTTATATAGTACAGGCTGTTCAACGAGTGAAGAGGCATCCGGTTGCTGAGATGCCCGGATAACAAATTCATAGATTCAGAAAAGGGAGGTTGACACCAATGGCCAAGGAAAAATTTGAGAGAACAAAGCCGCATGTCAACATTGGCACGATTGGTCACGTTGACCACGGCAAAACGACATTGACGGCTGCGATCACCAAGGTACTGGCAGAAGCTGCAGGTTCTGGTGAAGTCAAAGCATTTGATCAGATTGACAATGCTCCTGAAGAGCGTGAGCGTGGTATTACCATCGCGACAGCCCACGTCGAGTACGAGACAGAGAATCGTCACTATGCTCACGTTGACTGCCCGGGCCATGCTGACTACGTCAAGAACATGATTACCGGTGCTGCACAGATGGACGGCGCAATCCTGGTTTGTTCGGCCGCCGACGGTCCGATGCCCCAGACCCGTGAGCACATCCTGCTCGCTCGTCAGGTTGGCGTACCGGCCATGGTCGTCTTTTTGAACAAAGCCGATATGGTTGACGACGAAGAGCTGATGGAGCTGGTTGAACTGGAAGTCCGTGAGCTGCTCTCCAGCTACGATTTCCCGGGCGACGATATTCCGATTATTGCCGGTTCTGCTCTCGCTGCTCTCGAAGGCCGCGACGACGCAATTGGCAAAGAGAAGGTTCTGGAACTGATGGCCGCAGTCGACAGCTACATTCCTGAGCCGGAGCGTGCTATCGACAAGCCTTTCCTGATGCCTGTTGAGGACGTGTTCTCGATTTCCGGTCGTGGTACTGTTGCGACCGGTCGTGTTGAGCGCGGTATCATCAAGGTTCAGGAAGAGATCGAGATCGTCGGTATGAAAGAGACAGCCAAGACGGTTGTCACCGGCGTCGAGATGTTCCGCAAGCTGCTAGATGAAGGTCGTGCCGGTGATAACTGCGGTATCCTTCTTCGTGGTCTGAAGCGTGAAGAGATTGAGCGTGGTCAGGTCCTGGCGAAGCCGGGCAGCATCACTCCGCACACCAAGTTTGCCGCTGAGGCCTACATCCTGACCAAGGAAGAGGGTGGACGTCATACCCCATTCTTCAAGGGATACCGTCCTCAGTTCTACTTCCGTACAACTGACGTAACAGGTGTATGTGAGTTGCCAGAAGGAACCGAAATGGTTATGCCTGGCGACAACATCGCCATGAACATTGATCTGATTACA
Organism: Desulfuromonadales bacterium; assembly: GCA_041573815.1. GTDB lineage: Bacteria > Desulfobacterota > Desulfuromonadia > Desulfuromonadales > UBA2294 > BM707. Next base: position 8,854 of record JBFFPW010000022.1, on the reverse strand, counting down.
CCGATTGCCATGGACGAAGGCCTGCGATTCGCTATCCGCGAAGGCGGCCGTACTGTCGGTGCCGGTGTTGTCTCCAAAATTATCGAGTAACAGTAACCAGTAAACTGAAAACAACCCTTGGCCGGTTCTGCCGGGCAAGGGTTGGGGATTATACATTATGCGCGACATTGTGACTCTTGCTTGCACCGAGTGTAAGCAGCGCAATTACACAACGACGAAGAACAAGAAGATTACTCCGGACAAGCTGGAATTCAAGAAGTATTGCCGCTTCTGCCGGACGCACACCGTGCACAAGGAAACCAAGTAGTACGGTTAACGTTGATGTTTTGATGCAGGCCAGTAGCTCTAATGGCTAGAGCACCGGTCTCCAAAACCGGGTGTTGTAGGTTCGAATCCTACCTGGCCTGCCATTTTAATTAGACTGAATGTTCCCTCGAAAGGGGTTTGTCATAGTGATTGGCAAAGTGAATGAGTTCCTCTCGAACGTCAAGAGTGAACTGAACAAAACAACCTGGCCGACCAAGAAAGATACCTACGGGTCAACTGTCGTGGTTATTGGTTTGGTAATCGCAGTTGCAATTTTTCTCTGGTTGGTTGATTCGGCGCTTTCACGCCTGATCAAATATCTCTTGAGCTGATTGATCGAGGAGTCTCAGGCATGGCGAAACAGTGGTATGGCGTACATACCTATTCCGGCTACGAAAACAAGGTCAAGCTGAATCTCGAAGAGAGAATTCGGGCCCTTGACGCCGAGGAGATGTTTGGCGAAGTTCTTATCCCTTCAGAAACAGTTGTTGAGCTGAAGAATGGGGAGCGCAAAACATCGACCCGGAAGTTTTTTCCCGGTTATATTTTGGTCGAGATGGAACTGACCAATGAAACCTGGCATATCGTCAAGGATACGCCGAAAGTTACTGGTTTCGTTGGTGGTGGCCAGACACCGCCGCCAATTCCGGAGGAGGAAGTCGCTCTGATTACCAGTCGTATGGCAGAGGGCGAGGATAAGCCGAAACCGAAAGTTCTGTTTGAAGTCGGTGAAACTGTCAGGGTTGTTGACGGACCTTTCCTCAACTTTACGGGTATTGTTGAAGATGTGAGCCCGGATAAGGGTAAGCTGAAAGTCATGGTTTCAATTTTCGGTCGGGTCACTCCGGTTGAGCTTGAATTCATCCAGGTCGAAAAAACGAGCTAGATTATTCATGGATTGACGGGATTATCCGTCAGCCCATTTAAAAAGTAAGTAAGTAGTTAAGGAGTTAGCGATGGCTAAGAAGGTTATAGGGCAGATAAAGCTGCAGATTCCCGCCGGTAAGGCAAATCCATCACCCCCGGTTGGTCCGGCACTCGGTCAGCAGGGTGTGAATATTATGGATTTCTGCAAAGCTTTTAATGCTAAAACACAGAGTGAGGGTGATACGATCATTCCGGTCATTATCACTGTCTATGCTGACCGTTCTTTTTCGTTTATTACCAAAACACCGCCGGCGGCTGTTCTTCTCAAGAAGATTGCTAAAATTCCGAAAGGTTCCGGCGAACCGAACAAGAAGAAGGTCGGCAAAGTGACTAAGGCGCAGATTCGGGAAATTGCTGAATTGAAAATGCCTGATCTCAATGCTTTCGATGTCGATGCTGCCATGCGGATTATTGAAGGTACCGCTCGTAGCATGGGTCTTGAAGTCGAATAAATCTTTAGGCGAGTTGGAGTGAGAAATGCCTGGAAAGAATTACACAGAAGCTAAGGTAAAGATTGACCGTAATCAGGTATATGAGCTGGATGCAGCTCTGGCCATGATTAAGGACATGTCTTTTGCCAAGTTCGATGAGACGGTCGATATGTCGATCCGCCTCGGAGTTGACCCCCGTAAAGCCGACCAGATGGTTCGTGGCGCTGTTGTGCTGCCGAATGGTCTTGGGAAGAAGATTCGGGTTCTGGTTTTTGCCAAAGGTGAAAAAGCACAGGAAGCTGAAGCTGCTGGTGCTGACTTTGTTGGCGGCGATGACCTGGTCGAAAAGATCCAGGGTGGTTGGTTCGAGTTTGATACCGCTATTGCCACTCCCGATATGATGGGAACTGTCGGCAAGATCGGTAAGCTGCTCGGCCCCCGGAGCCTGATGCCGAACCCAAAGGTCGGTACCGTGACCTTCGAAGTCGGTCGCGCTGTCGAAGAAGCCAAGTCGGGTAAGGTTGAATACCGTGTCGAAAAGGCTGGTATTGTTCATGCGCCGGTCGGCAAGGTTTCGTTTGATGTCGAAAAACTGCGTGGTAATGTTCTGGCTCTGATGGATGCCCTGATCAAGGCGAAGCCTTCTTCAGCCAAGGGGACTTACCTGCAGAAGGTCAGCATCTCCAGCACCATGGGTCCGGGAATGAATCTCGATATCCCGAACCTGCAGACGCTGGTTAAATAAAGTTCCGAACAGACTGCCGGTGAATGCCGGCAGCTTCTGCTCCTGGTCAAAGAAAACAGGCACACCGGTCATAGGTGTTTAATGGTTCGACCGCCTGTCGAGGCTGGACATGGTCCGACGGATTTTCCGTCTCTCTCCATGCCCTGACGACTGGGGCAAGGGATCGGCAACGATTCCGTAAATCAATGAAAGGAGGAGAGACGTTGAACAAAAACAGTAAAGAACAGATGGTGGCGGAACTGGCTGAAAAGCTGGCTACTGCCAAGGCCGCTTACCTGACAGACTATCGCGGTATTAACGTCGATGAGGCCAACACCCTGCGAGGTGAACTGCTTAAAGCTGGCGTTGAATATCGTGTTGTCAAAAACACGCTTCTTAAGCTGGCCATCAAGGGGACCGACAATGAGTGTCTGAGTGACCACCTCAACTGTCCGACTTCACTGACAATTGTCAATGATGACCCGGTCGCATCGGCCAAAGTTCTGAGCGATTTTGCCAAAAAGGTCAAAGCATTTGAACTCAAGTGCGGTGTTCTGGACGGCAAGGTTTTATCCATTGAAGACATTATGGCATTGGCTGACCTGCCAAGCCGTGAAGTTTTGCTGGCCAAGATGCTTGGATCGATCAATGCACCGGTATCGAACTTTGTTGGTGTGCTTGCTGCTGTCAATCGTTCCCTGGTTCAGGTTCTTGCCGCGATCAAGGATCAGAAAGACGCAGCCTGAGTCCGGCACCGTTGATGTGCTGAAAACAATTAAAACGAATTTACATCTTATAAGAATTTAGAGGAGATCGAAAATGGCTAAGGTAACTAAAGAACAAGTTATAGAGTTTATTGAGAACATGTCGGTTCTCGAGCTGGCTGATCTGGTTAAAGAACTGGAAGACAAGTTTGGCGTTTCTGCTGCAGCTCCGGTTGCAGTTGCTGCTGGCCCGGCTGCTGGCGGCGAAGCTGCCGCTGCTGAAGAGAAGGACGAGTTTGATGTTGTCCTGACTGCTGCTGGCGACAAGAAAATCAATGTTATCAAAGTTGTCCGTGCCGTAACCGGTCTTGGCCTGAAAGAAGCCAAGGACATGGTTGATGGCGCCCCGAACACCATTAAGGAAGCTGCATCCAAGGATGAGGCTGCTGATCTCAAGAAGCAGCTTGAAGAGGCCGGCGCATCGGTTGAACTCAAGTAGTTTTTTGAATCGATAAATAAAGTGCTAGCCAAGGTCGCTTTTGCGGCCTTGGCTAGTCTGCTTTTCTTTTCCCGGCAAATCTAGAGCGGGGAATTGACCAATAAACATCCTTGTGGGGGGCTGCTTAATCACCATAAAACTTTGTCAGTCAAGGTATTTATGAAGATGTAGTGGTCTGCTGGGCAGATTGAGCCCGTTACATGCTGCCTGTTTAGGCAGTGACCAGCAAAAGGAGACACCATGGCTTATTCGATCGCGAATAACCAACTGTTGCGGAAACATTTCGCTGAAATCAAGAAGATCATTGATATCCCGAACCTGATCGATATCCAGAAGGTATCGTATCAGCGGTTTTTGCAAGCAGATCTGCCGTCATCGGCCAGACAGAACAGTGGTCTTGAAGCTGTTTTTCGTTCTGTTTTTCCGATTCGTGATTTCAGTGAGACCTGTTCACTTGAATACGTTGCCTATACTCTCGGAGTTCCGAAGTACGATGTTGAGGAATGCCATCAGCGTGGTATGACCTTCGCTTCTCCGGTCAAGGTTCGTGTTCGTCTTGTCACCTGGGATTCCGACAAGGAGTCAGGTGTTCAATCGATCCGGGATATTAAAGAGCAGGAAGTTTACTTCGGTGAAATTCCGCTGATGACGGAAAACGGTACCTTTATTATCAACGGTACCGAGCGAGTTATCGTCAGCCAGCTGCACCGATCTCCGGGCGTTTTCTTTGATCACGACAAGGGCAAAACCCATTCGAGCGGTAAGATTCTTTATTCAGCTCGGGTTATTCCTTACCGTGGTTCCTGGCTCGATTTCGATTTTGATCACAAGGATATTCTCTATGTCCGGATTGACCGTCGCCGCAAGCTCCCGGCTACGGTGCTGCTCAAGGCTCTCGGCTATACCGCAGAAGAGCTGCTGAACTACTACTATGAGACCGACGTCATTGTCTTTGATGGCGATGATTACAAAAAGAAAACAAACCTCGAATTGCTTCAGGGCCAGCGTGCCAGTCTGGATGTTGTTGCCGGCAAGGGTAAAAATGCCGAAGTCATCGTCAAGGCAAACCGCAAATTTACCAAAGCCGCTCTGCGTAAGATTGAGGAAAAACAAATAGATTTTATTCCGGTCACCGAAGAAGAGGTCATTGGTAAAATAGCTTCGACGGATATCGTCGATGAGGCAACCGGTGAGGTTCTTGTTGAGTGCAATGAGGAACTCACGGAGGCTAAGCTCTTGGAAATCAAGGGCCGCGGGATTACCGAAGTCAAGGTTCTGTTTATTGACAACCTTTATGTTGGTCCCTACCTGCGCGAAACTCTGTTGGTCGATAAGGTCAGCAATGACGAAGAATCGATGATTGAGATTTATCGTCGACTCCGTCCTGGCGATCCGCCAACTCTACGCAGTGCCAAGGCCCTGTTTGAAAGCCTGTTCTTTAATCCGGAGCGTTATGATCTCTCGGCGGTTGGTCGTCTGAAACTGAACTACAAGCTTGGGCTTGATTCGCCGCTCGAGCATACGACCCTGACCAAGGAAGATATCCTTGAGGTGGTCCGGTACCTGATTGACCTGAAAAACGGTAAAGGCAACATTGACGATATTGATCATCTCGGCAACCGTCGTGTACGTGCTGTTGGTGAACTGCTTGAGAACCAGTATCGTGTCGGCCTGGTCCGGATGGAGCGGGCGATCAAGGAGCGGATGAGTCTGCAGGAAGTTGATAGCCTGATGCCGCATGACCTGATCAACTCCAAGCCGGTTTCGGCCGTTGTCAAGGAGTTCTTCGGATCATCGCAGCTGTCGCAGTTTATGGATCAGACAAATCCACTTTCTGAAATCACCCACACACGACGCCTCTCGGCGCTTGGACCGGGTGGTTTGACCCGTGAGCGGGCCGGCTTCGAGGTTCGTGACGTACATCCGACCCATTATGGTCGCGTCTGTCCGATCGAAACTCCTGAGGGCCCGAATATCGGTCTGATTGCATCACTTTCCACCTACGCCCGTATTAACGAGCATGGTTTTGTCGAGACACCGTACCGCATTGTCAAAAATGGCAAGGTCAGCAACGAGATCAAGTATTTCTCGGCGCTTGAGGAAGAGGGACATGCTATCGCTCAGGCGAATGCTCCGCTCGACAAGCAGAACTGTTTCGTTAATGAGCTGGTCAACGCTCGCCAGAGCGGTGAGTTCCTGCTGATGAACAAAGACGACATCGAGCTGATGGACGTTTCACCGAAGCAGCTGGTTTCCGTTGCCGCTTCGCTGATTCCGTTCCTTGAGAACGATGATGCCAACCGTGCTCTGATGGGCTCGAACATGCAGCGCCAGGCGGTGCCTCTGCTGCGCGCCGATGCTCCGCTGGTCGGTACCGGCATGGAGCGGATTGTTGCCCATGACTCCGGCTCGGCCGTCGTTGCCCGGCATGATGGTGTTGTTGAATCGGTTGATGCCGGCCGTATCGTTGTCAAGATAGATGATAACGAAGTCGATGAAACCGGAACCGGTGTCGATATTTACAACCTGATCAAGTTTATCCGTTCCAACCAGAATACCTGTCTCAATCAGAAGCCGATTGTTCAGGTTGGTGATACGGTCAAGCGCGGCGAAATTATCGCTGACGGCCCGTCAACCCACTGGGGTGAACTGGCTCTTGGACAGAATGTCCTGGTCGCTTTCATGCCGTGGGAAGGGTACAACTTCGAGGATTCGATTCTTATCTCCGAGAAGTTGGTCAAGGAAGACCGCTACACTTCGGTTCACGTCGAAGAGTTTGAATGTGTCTCCCGTGATACCAAGCTTGGCAAGGAAGAGATTACCGATGATATCCCGAACCTCGGCGAAGATGCCCTGAAGGATCTCGATGAGTCCGGCATTATCCGGATCGGTGCTGAAGTCAAGCCTGGCGATATCCTGACCGGTAAAATCACCCCGAAAGGTGAGACGCAACTCTCGCCGGAAGAAAAACTGCTGCGCGCCATATTCGGTGAAAAAGCCGGTGATGTTCGTGATACTTCACTGCGGGTTCCGCCCGGCGTTGAAGGTGTTGTTATCGGCGCCCGGGTTTTCTCTCGCAAGGGTTCGGAAAAGGATTCACGGACCGAGTATATTGAAGAGACCGAAATTCAGAAGCTGCTCAAGGACCAGGATGATGAGATTCGCATTATTCGTGAATCGGCGCGTGGCAAGCTGAAGTCTCTGCTGGTTGGTCAGAAAACCTCGGCGATTCTCAAGAGTGAAACTGATGAAACCTTGCTCGGCAAGGGTAAGGAGATCACTGCAGAAGATTTTGACAGTGTTCCGTTTACTTACCTGAAAGAGATTTCGCTGAGTAAGGCCGGTGAAATCGAGAGCAAGGCTTCTGAAGTTATGGCCCGCCTCGAAGAGCGTGAAGAGCTGATCAAGGGAGTTTTCTCCGACAAGATTGAGAAACTTAAGCGTGGTGATGATCTGCCGCCGGGCGTCATCAAGATGGTCAAGGTCTATGTTGCCATCAAGCGTAAGCTTCAGGTTGGTGACAAGATGGCCGGTCGCCACGGTAACAAAGGTGTTCTGTCGCGGATTCTGCCGGAAGAAGATATGCCGTACATGGCTGATGGTACTCCGGTCGAGATCGTCCTGAACCCGCTCGGTGTTCCGTCCCGTATGAATGTCGGTCAGATTCTCGAGACCCACCTTGGTCTGGCGGCCCGCGGCCTCGGAGTGCAGATCCAGGAATATCTGGATCAGAACTACAGCTCGGCCAAGATGAAAAAACATCTGAAGGATGTTTATGGCAACAATAAGGAGCTCAATTCCTTTATTGAAAAGCTGGATGAAGACGAGCTCAAGGCATTGACCGCTCGCCTCAGTAACGGTGTGCCGATGGCCTCACCGGTATTTGAGGGCGTCACTGAGAAGCAGATGAAAGACTCTATGACTCAGGCGGCTGTTCCGGAAAGCGGCCAGATGGTTCTGCACAACGGTAAGACCGGTGAAGCTTTCAAGGAGAAGGTTACCGTCGGTATTATGTACATGCTCAAACTACACCATCTGGTTGACGATAAAATCCACGCCCGTAGTATCGGCCCATACTCTCTTGTTACCCAGCAGCCGCTCGGTGGTAAGGCACAGTTTGGTGGCCAGCGTCTCGGGGAGATGGAGGTCTGGGCACTGGAAGCTTACGGTGCTGCGCATGCTCTGCAGGAATTTTTGACGGTCAAGTCTGATGATGTTGCCGGACGTACCCGTATTTACGAATCGATCGTCAAGGGCAAGCATATGCTCGAAGCCGGACTGCCGGAGTCCTTTAATGTTTTGATTAAGGAACTCCAGTCTCTCTGTCTCGATGTCGAGCTGCTCGAAGAAGACGGCGAATAATTTATTTCAAGTTAAAGAAACCAACCTTTCATCCGACAAGGAGGATGGACCTTGGAAGATATACACAGCTTATTTGAACGACCTAAAGATCCATTGAATTTTAACGCCATCCGGCTCTCCATCACCTCTCCGGATAAAGTACGGGAGCGTTCTTTCGGTGAAGTTAAAAAACCGGAAACGATCAACTATCGTACTTTTAAGCCGGAACGTGATGGTCTCTTTTGCGCCAAGATTTTTGGCCCGACCAAGGATTACGAATGTAACTGCGGCAAGTACAAGCGCATGAAGCATCGTGGCATCGTCTGCGAGAAATGCGGCGTCGAGGTTATTCCGAGCAAGGTTCGTCGTGAACGCCTCGGACATATTGACCTGGCCTGCCCGGTTGCTCATATCTGGTTTCTCAAGTCATTGCCATCACGTATTTCAACGCTGCTTGACCTGACGTTGAAGGAAGTTGAGAGGATTCTATATTTTGAATCCTACGTAGTGCTCGATGAGGGCGATACGACTCTTCAGCGCGGCCAGATTCTCAGCGACGAAAAATTCCGCGAGGCGATGGAAGAGTTCCCTGGTCAGTTCAGTGCCGGTATGGGCGCTGAAGCTGTACGCGAGCTGCTTATTGACATCGAACTTGACGAACTGGCGACGACTCTGCGGGTTGAAATGCGTGAAGCGGCCAGTGAAGCCAAGCGCAAGAAGACTGCCAAGCGGCTCAAGGTTGTCGAAGCTTTTATCCAGAGCGGTAATCGTCCAGAGTGGATGATTCTGGAAGTGATCCCGGTTTTGCCACCGGAATTGCGGCCATTGGTTCCACTTGATGGTGGTCGTTTCGCGACGTCTGACCTCAACGATCTCTATCGTCGTGTCATTAACAGAAACAACCGTCTCAAGCGGCTGATGG
>JBFFPW010000021.1:0-10484 GCA_041573815.1 Desulfuromonadales bacterium | reverse complement strand
GTTTTTCAAGCTTGGCTTCGCAATCGCGAATCGACTCCATCAACCCGAGGATGCGCACACGCTGCTTTTCTTCCGCCTCGCTGCCTTCCTCATCCTCATATTCCTTGGTGATTTCGGAAACCTTGATCTGCTCTCTTTCGAGACGTTCTCCAAGGGTCAGAAGTTCCTTGACAGCAATCGGCGTATTCATGACCACGCGACCGACCAGGGCATCGCCCTCCTCAATCCGCATGGCAATTTCGACTTCACCTTCTCTGGTCAGGAGTGAGACTTGTCCCATTTCACGCAGGTACATTCTGACCGGATCACTGGTTCGTCCCAGGGTTCCGGCGTCAAATTCAGTCTCTTCCTCTTCCTCATCATCGTCGGAGGAATCAGAATCCTTACCCTGCTGTTCTGTGGTCGCTTCAGCCTTCTGCTCGCTGTCGACAACCTCGATATCCATTTCACCGAACATACTCATGACATCTTCGATCTGGTCAGAAGAGACCATGTCGGCGGGCAGGACATCATTGACCTCATCATAGGTCAAATAGCCCTTTTCTTTCCCGATATCTATCAGCTGTTGGACTTCTTCGATGCTGGTTTTTTTAGCCATGAAAAAAAGACCCCCGCGCCTGATTTAGGCGGAAATTTACGAAACTAAACTTTTAACGTAAAAATTGAAAATATCAAAGCTTTTTTTTAATTTTTTTTCAATTTTCGATTAATCTCCATCCGCTTCATTTGCAGATGAGAGATATCTTCTCCTCGCGCCGATGCCTCTTTTTCCATGCTATCAATTTCAGACAACTCTTCTGCCAGCTTTCTACGCTCGACAGCCCGGCAGCAATCAGCAAAAATCTGGCCGGAAATTTCACCGATCTGGTCAGCCTCATTTTCATTAACAAGGATCAGGCTGGAGACCAACTCGATCTGCTCGGCAGAGAGTTGCGCATGATCAAGAATATCCTTTGGCAGCGCCCCCTCACCGTCCTCCCGCTGGAGAATGTAGGTTGCACTCTCCCTGAACAATCCTTCCGTGAAAAATTCATCGAGGCCACCTGCACGAACCTTTTTCCTGTATTCCGGGTCATCCAGCAGCATAAGTCGCATGAGGCTTTTTTGTGCCTTGTCACTGACGTGTTCCTGCCGACTGGCCGTCCGATTTCTGACCGGCGTTGCCGGTTGTTGCGGAGACGGGCTCCTTGGACTGGGTGCAACTTTCATTTTCCGGCGCAGAGTCGCTTCATCGAGGCCGGTCCTCTCTGCCAGCGCCTTGAGATAGAGATCCCGCTCAATGTCGCTTTTCAGAAGACGGAACTTTTCAATGATCAGCTCAACCGCCCGAGCCTTCCCTTCGGCTCCCTCACCATATTGCGCCAGCGTCACATCGGTGAAGTAATCGAGTACCGGTTGAGCCTCGGCCAGGCGGGCCGCCATTTTCTTTTCGCCATGAGCGGCCAGAAAGGAATCGGGGTCCTCACCTTCCCCCAGGGTCACGACGGCCACCGACAAACCAGTCGGCAGCAAGACCTCCATCGAGCGGAACGTCGCCGCCATTCCGGCTTTGTCAGAGTCGAACAGCAGTAAGATTTTCTCGGCGTAACGTTTCAGCAATTTGCCATGTTCACCCGTTAAAGCAGTACCGCAGGTCGCGACAGCATGGGCGAACCCAGCCCGATAAAGCGCCATCTGGTCAAAGTACCCTTCGACAATAATGGCACTCCCCTCGCGCCGCATCGCCTCTTTGGCCTGAGAAAGACCGTAAAGAATTCGGCTTTTGTTATAAATTGGCGACTCCGGTGAATTGATGTATTTCGGCAGCGAATCATCAAGGACCCGACCGCCAAATGCGACCACCTGCCCACGGATGTCATGGATCGGGAAAAGCAATCGTTTACGGAAAAGATCATAATCGCCGCGCCCCTCTTTCCCTTCACGAATCAGGCCGGTTTTTTCGCGAACCAGCTTGGGATCGAAGCCTTTCTCCTGCAGGTGCCTGGACAACGCTTCCCAACTCTCAGGGGCAAATCCGAGTTGAAAAGCCTTGACCGTCTCCGAATCGTAACCGCGTTGCCGCAGATAACGCCGGGCCGGAGCGCCTGCATCGGAATCGAGGAGCAGCTGATGATAAAACTCTGCTGCGACTTCATTGATCCTTGCCAGCTTTTCAAACTCTTCTCGGCGCTTTTCCTCGGCCGGTGACAACTGCTCATCCGGAATTTCAACACCGACCTTTTCTCCGAGCCGACGCACTGCTTCCGGAAAAGCGAGGCCTTCGATCTGCATGAGGAAAGAGAAAACATTGCCTCCGACGCCGCAACCGAAACAGTGGAAGATCTGACGGGGACTGTTGACATTAAAGGAAGGGGTTTTTTCCGAATGGAACGGACAGAGACCCTGATGGTTGGCTCCCGATCGCTTTAGAGAGACATAACTCGAGATTACCTCGACAATGTCAGTCCGGTCGCGAACTTCCTGAATAATTTCTTCGGGAATACGGTTGCTCATTTTGATCTCATTTCAACGATTGTCACGTTGTCTCCACCCTGATTCGGGCCGGCTGCGTGAAATGCCGTTACCGAGTTATGCGACGCCAGGAATTCCCGAACCACCTTGCGCAGAATCCCCTCCCCGGAACCGTGGACCACTTCAAGCTCTGAAGCCCCATGCAACAGGGCATCATCGAGGAACCGTTCAAGCTCTGGCAAAGCGGCATCAACTCTCTTGCCAACCAGCAACAGCCTGGGGGCAAAGCGCTCTCTTTCGATCTGTCCGCGTACTGTAGCAGTATTCTTCTTTTGTGCAAACCGCCGTGGCGCATACTGTTCAAGTTTGTCAGCAGTCATGCGCAATTTTTTGCCCTGAACGCTCAGTTCGAGTCGGGAGCCACTCACTTCGACCACTTCGCCATCAATCCCGAGAGCCAGGATATGGAGGATTTCACCCGGGCTGACATCCTTCAGTTTCTTTCCTGATTGTGGCGATGCGGGTTGTGCTTTCCCCAACTTCTTGCCCACATCCTTGACCGCTGCGACGACAGCGGCTTTTTCCGGCAGCCGCTTGGACTCTCCTGCCTGGGTCAGCAGCTCCTTGACCTCCCGTTCAGCGTCACGGACCAGGCGCTCTCCCTTGCGCAGAGCCTTGGCCAAGGCATCCGACTTCTGCTCTTCCAGGTCTTTAAGCAGAACTTTTCTTTTATTACGCTCCCGACGAGCTTCTTTAAGCTCAGCCGAGGCCTCCTGCCGTTCAGCCTCAATGTCCGGACGAGTTCATTGAGACGGCTGATCAACTCTCGTCCCTCTTGCTCTCCACGACCGAGGTAGGCTTCAGCCCTCTGCAACACATCTTCCGGCAGGCCGAAATGACGAGCGATGGTAAAAGCGCCACTCTCTCCCGGAATACCGTAATGCAGACGATAGGTCGGCCGCAGAGATTGCGGGTCGAACTCAACCGCGGCATTCTCAACATCATCATGCAGCTGGGCGTATCCCTTGAGCAGGTTGAGATGGGTCGTCAACACAACCCGACTGCCCCGCTCGCGCAGTTCATCGATCGCTGAAATAATCAGAGCTGCGCCTTCACCCGGATCTGTTCCGGTGCCGGCTTCATCAAAGAGGACCAGCGAATCGCCATCAGCCTCATCAAGAATCTGCCGCAACCGGGTCAGGTGCCCGGAAAAGGTCGACAGATGCTCTTCGATGCTCTGGTCATCGCCGATGTCGGCAAAGAGCTTGGAAAAAAGGTGCACCCGGCTGTCCGGATGACAAGGAACATGCAGCCCGGCCCGGAGCATCAACAGTATCAGGCCGGCGCTTTTTAAGGCAACCGTCTTGCCACCGGTATTCGGCCCGCTAAGGACGAGGACGGATTTCCCTTCGCCGATCTTAAGATCAATCGGGACGGCAGCGTTGCCGGAAGGCGAGCCGTCCGGGTTCAGCAGAAGCAGGGGATGCCGGACCTGTTTCAATTCAAGCAGCGGCTCCTCGACAAGATTCGGCACATGACCATCGTAGGCACGCGCGAACTTACCGCAGGCGATACGCAGATCGATATGGGTCATGATCTCCTGATTGATCAGCAGTTGTTGCCGCTCAGCAGCGACCATACCACTTAATTCCTGCAGAATCCGAACCTCTTCCAGCTGTTCTTCCCGCAGTAGTGACTGTAAGCGATTATTCTTTTCGAGAGTTTTGGCCGGCTCAATAAAAAGGGTTTGTCCGCTTGATGAGGTGTCATGGACAAAGCCTTTGACCTGACCTTTGAAATCGATCTTGACCGGCAGCACGTAACGCCCGTTCCGTTCCGTAACGAGTCGGTCCTGCAGCGCACCGGCTAATGACTCGTTCGCGAGCATTTCCTCCATCTCCAGCTTGACACTATTTCTGAGCGAGCGGATTTCAGCGCGGATTTTTGCCAGCGATTTTGATGCTGAATCAAGAATCTCACCACGACTACCGATACAGGATCTGATGGTCGCGGCCAGCGAGCGTAACGGATCGACTTCATCAACCAGAGCCGAGAGTTCTGGAGCGCTTGCGGGGTTCTGGAACCCGGACTGGCAAGAAGCTGCTGTTTCAAGGGAAGAGAGAACGGCCTGCAGAGATTCAACATCAAGCCAGGTGCCTTCGACCTTAATGCTTGTTAGCGGCTCACGTAAATCACAAAGCCCGCCCATGGCAGGAACGCCTGACGAGACGAGCAGGGCAACGATCTCGCTGACCTCGGCCAAAGATTGCCGGGCGGCCGCATCGCTATCGAAAAGAGTCAGAGCAAGGGCTCTCTCACTTCCCGGTTCGGTCTGGGTGTAGTTGGCCAGAAGACGGACGATTTTATCGAATTCAAGAAGTCGTTCTGTTTCCGCAAACATCTTCTCTCCGTCCAGCTTGCTGACAGGGGAAATCAGGAGCCGGGGAAAAGGTGCCAGCTCCCCTTGAACACCTTCTCACCCAACTGGATAAAAGGGGGAGTCAAAGCCGAATCATTGATCGCCAGTTTGCCCCACTCGGGCAAAGGACTGACTGACAAGCCGAACATGACAACAGCAAGAATCAGAGCACCCTGAACGAGGCCGAAGATGCCGCCAGCCACCCGGTTCAGGCCGCCGACATAAAGGAGTTTGACATACTTCGACAAGAGCATTCCGATCAAACCAAAGATCAGCAGTATCGACAGGAATATTGCCAGGAAGGAGAGGACAACGCAGACCGAAGCAGGCAGGCTAAAAGCGGACACCATGGCCTCGGCCAAGGGTCCATGAAACCTGAAAGCGAGCAATGAACCGACGATCAGTCCAACCAGCGAGCAAAGCTCCTTCATCAGGCCCCGCAGAAGCCCCTTGAGCAGAAAAACTCCGATAATGATAAGAAGAAGAACGTCTATAAAATTCATCGTTGCCGTTGACCCGACTCGCCTGGATTACTGTAATTTAGCCCGGACCAGATTGCTGACCAGTTTGCCATCGGCGCGGCCCTTGGTCTTTTCGGTCAGAACCTTCATGACCTGCCCCATATCCTTCATCGACTCGGCGGCCAGTTCTGCGACGACCTCATCAACCAGGGAACTGACCTCCTCTTCAGAGAGCTGGGCCGGTAAAAATTCCTGGGCAATGGCAAGTTCGATCTCTTCGGTGTCGGCCATATCAGGTCGATCATTCTTGCGATAAACATCGGCCGCTTCACGGCGTTGCTTGACAAAGCTCGAGAGGACATCGATGACAACAGCATCATCAACCTCTTCACGTTTTTCAATTTCCTTGTTCTTGATAGCGCTGAGCAGCATCCGCAAAGTGCCAAGGCGCTCACTCTGCTTTGCTCTCATTGCGTCTTTCATTGCCGTGGTTAACTGTTCTTTCAGGCTCATGTTTCGCTCCTGTAAATTATTTATTGCGACTTGCTTTCTCTTCGAGACCGGACAAACCGAAACGACGGCTCAACTCATCCAGAACTTTCTCCGGCGGCAAATCATAATAGCCAAGAAGAACCAGACTATGGAACCAGAGGTCGGCCGTTTCGTAGACAACTTGATCGACAGCTCCTGACTTACCGGCGACAACTGTTTCGGTCGCCTCCTCACCGATCTTGCCAAGAATTTTATCGAGGCCTTTGTGATATAAAGATGAGACATAAGACGATTCGGGATCAGCTTTTTTACGCTGCTGAATCACCTCGTACAAAGCCGACAGAATATCTTCGGACGATTTACTCATGCGGTCTCTCCTTTTATCACCGGTCGGATTGGCACATTATGCTGCTGCAAATATTCCTTACATTCACCGATAGTATATTCGCGAAAATGGAAGATACTGGCCGCCAACGCCGCAGAAGCGCCCCCCTCAACCAGCCCTTCGCGAATATGCTCGAGGTTACCGACGCCACCGGAGGCGATGACCGGAATCGAGGTCCGATCACTAACTGCCCGGGTCAGTTCAATATCGTAGCCATCCTTGGTGCCGTCACAATCCATTGAGGTCAGCAAGATTTCTCCGGCGCCGTACGTCTCCATCCGCTCGGCCCACTCAAGAACGTCGATACCGGTCGGGTTGCGGCCACCGTGGGTGTAAACCTCCCAGGCCAGCGGATCACTCTCCGGCACCCGCCGTGCATCAATGGCAACGACTATGCACTGTGAACCGAAACGCTCCGCCGCTTCTTTAACGAACTCGGGCCGGTGCACAGCAGCGGTGTTGATCGACACCTTGTCAGCTCCAGCATTGAGCAGGTTGCGGATATCAGCAATTTCACGGACGCCGCCGCCAACCGTCAACGGCATAAAAACCCGCTCGGCGGTTCTGGAAACAACATCAAGGATAATGCCACGATTATCAGATGAGGCGGTAATGTCGAGAAAAGTCAGTTCGTCAGCGCCCTGAAGGTCATAAGCTTCAGCCGCTTCGACCGGATCACCGGCATCGCGAAGTTCAAGAAACTGAACCCCCTTGACGACGCGACCGTCCTTGACATCGAGGCATGGAATGATTCGTTTGGTTAGCATTGTTCAAAACCTTTTTGCCACTAAGGCACTAAGTCACGAAGAAATTCCAAAGCTATCTTAACGGAGAGCCGCTGAGGTGGAGAGCAAAGCGGAAACAAAACCCTTTAAAGCTTAGGGGTAAAATCAAAATCATCTTTTCTCAGGCGACCTTTTGCTTTCCTCTGCTTCTCTCCGTCTCTCCGTTAAAAAGTCCTTTACGAACCTGACTTTCTTGGTACCTTCGTGTCTTCGTGGCTAATTATTTCTTTTTCGTCAGCTCTACCGCTTCACGCAGATCGAGCGCGCCGGTATAGATCGCCTTACCGGTAATCACCCCGGAAACACCCGACTCTTCGATGGTCAGCAACTGACGAATATCGCGCAGACTCGAAACACCACCGGAGGCGATAACCGGAATTGAAATCGCTTCAGCCAAGGCCTTGGTGGCTTCAATGTTCGGTCCCTGCATCATGCCGTCACGGGCAATGTCGGTATAGATAATCGCTTCGACTCCGAAACCTTCCATCTCTTTTGCCAGCTCGGTCGCCAATTTCTCGGTGACATCGGCCCAGCCACGAACTGCGACCAGACCATCCTTGGCATCGATGCCGACAACGATCTTGCCGGGAAACCGTTTACAAGCTTCGGCAACCAGTGCCGGATTCTCCTTGGCGATCGTTCCAAGAATCACCCGGCCAACGCCGAGTTCGAGGTACGCTTCGATGGTTTCCATGTCACGGATACCGCCACCGAGTTCTGTCGGAATATCGATCGCCTGAACAATCGCTTCGATCGCTTCCTTGTTTTTCGGGACACCGGCGAACGCACCATCGAGATCGACGATATGCAGCAGCTCGCCACCCTGGTCCTGCCAGGTTTTGGCCTGGGCTCCCGGATCATCACTGTAGACGGTGTCTTTTTCCATCAGCCCCTGTTCCAGACGGACACAGCGACCTTCCTTTAAATCAATTGCGGGTATGACAATCATTTTCAATAATCCTTAAAACCAAAAATTGCCACCAAGGCACCAAGAAGACCTTAAACCAAAAAAACAAAATCGGGGCTTTGGTTAAAAACAAAACATCTTAAGCTTTGACAACTTGGCCCTACTTATCAATTCCTGTTTTTTTACTTTGCGTCTTTGCGTTAAATCGCTTTTACGAATCTGCCTTCCTTGGTGTCCTTCGTGTCTTGGTGGCAACAAGCTTTTGAACTTCCCTGACACTCTATCTCTGTTATTAAAGCTCTCCGAAGTTCTTGATAATATTCAGTCCAATGGCCTGACTCTTTTCCGGATGGAACTGGGTCGCCATGACATTATCCTTCTGCAACGCAGCGCAGAAAGTCACATCGCCGTAAGTCGCCTCGGCTGCCACCACTGCCGGGTCCTCGGGACGGGCATAGAAAGAATGGACGAAGTAGACGTGACTACCCGGGGCAGTCCCCTTAAACAGGGGCTCACTCTTCTTGATAGAAAGCGAATTCCACCCCATGTGCGGGACCTTCAATTCCTCGTTGTTTTCCCGCATACCGGCCGGGAAACGGACCACTTTGCCGGAAATAATATCGAGCCCTTGATGTTGGCCGAACTCTTCACTCTCACTGAACAGCAACTGCAAGCCAACGCAGATACCGAGCATCGGCTTGCCGCTTTTCACATAGTCCTTGATCGGCTCGACAAATCCACCATCCCGCAGGTTGCCGATGCAATCACGAAAGGCGCCAACCCCTGGCAGCACCAGCTTGTCGGCCTTGAGGATATCATCCGGATCGGAGCTGACTTTGGCCGGAAAGCCGACATTCTCAAACCCCTTCTGGGCCGAGCGCAGGTTTCCCATACCATAATCAATGATGACAATGTTGCTCACTCCAGCGACCCTTTCGAAGACATAACCCCCTCGATACGCGGGTCGTTGCTGGTCGCCTCGTCCAGGGCTCGTCCAAGCGCCTTGAAAATCGCCTCGACGATATGGTGCAGGTTCTCCCCGTAAGCGAGATTAACGTGAATGTTGGCGCCGGAGTGGTTACAGAAGGCGACAAAGAATTCCTCGACCAGTTCTGCATCAAAATCGCCGATCTTGACCTTGGGAATATTGACATTGAAAACCAGCAGTGGCCGACCGGAAAAATCGACGATGACCGACGCGAGAGCTTCGTGCATCGGCATGGTGGCCCGACCGAAACGCTTGATGCCCCTCTTGTTGCCAAGGGCGCTTTTGAACGCTTCACCGAGACAGATACCAATGTCTTCTACGGTGTGATGCGCATCGATTTCAAGATCGCCGATGGCCTTGATCTTGATGCCGAAAAAACCGTGCTTCGCCACCTGGGTCAGCATGTGATCGAAAAAAGGGACTCCGGTATCAATATCGTAGTCACCCTTCCCCTCAAGGTTCAGGTTCAACCTGATTTTTGTTTCGGTTGTCTTGCGGTCAATGGATGCCTTGCGGGCCATAAAAACCTCCCTTAATCCTGCTTCAATCGTATAGAGACAGACCGGGCATGGGCTGAAAGCCCTTCGAGTTCGGCAATGGTAACGATCTTGTCACCAAGACGCTCAAGACCCTCCCGGCTAAAATAGACCAGAGATGATTTCTTGATAAAGTCTTCAACTCCCAACGGCGAGAAAAACCGGGCCGTGCCGCCGGTCGGCAGGGTGTGGTTCGGTCCGGCCAGATAATCACCCGCTGCTTCCGGGGTATTGTGTCCGAGAAAAACCGCACCGGCATGCCGGATACCGTCGAGAATGTCGAACGGCTCATCAACCGCCAGTTCCAGATGCTCGGGAGCTATCCGGTTACTGAAGTCGATCGCCTCTAAGATATCAGAGGTAACGATAATCGCCCCGTAGTCAGAAATCGACTGGCGAGCAATCTCGGCCCGCGGCAATTGTTCCAACTGTTCAGCCAGCGCCGCCTGAACCTTTTCGGCCATATCACTATCAGTGGTAATCAGAATCGACGAAGCGAGCTCATCATGTTCGGCCTGCGACAACAGGTCGGCGGCCAGATGAGCCGGATCTCCGCTGCCATCGTTGATAATCAATATTTCACTCGGTCCGGCGATCATGTCGATATCGACCTGTCCAAAGACCTGCTTTTTAGCGGTGGCAACGTAGATATTACCGGGACCGGTAATCTTGTCGACCCGCGGTACGGACTCGGTGCCATAAGCGAGGGCGGCCACCGCCTGAGCGCCACCAATCTTGAAAATACGGTCGACCCGGGCAATTTTAGCCGCAGCCAAAACATAAGGGTTGGCTGCACCATCCGGCATCGGCACCACCATGATGACTTCACCGACACCGGCGACCTTGGCCGGCACCGCATTCATCAGCACCGACGACGGATAAGCCGCCTTGCCACCCGGCACATAAATACCAACTTTATCAAGCGGTCGAATCATCTGGCCGAGCTGGACATCCGGCTCTTCTTTTGAAATCCAGGTTTCACTCAGCTGTTTTTCGTGATAAGCGGCGATCCGTTCAGCGGCCAGCTCCAGAGCTTCGAGTGCCTCCGGCTCAACGGCCT
>JBFFPW010000020.1:0-10841 GCA_041573815.1 Desulfuromonadales bacterium | reverse complement strand
GTTTGGCAACCTGGTATCGGACCGGCGTTTACGTCCGGCCTAATGCCTGGCAACTCGCTTTTTTGCATGATATTAAGCGGAACTATGCCAGAGGTATTGATGTTGACGTCATCTGTACAAAAAATCTTGATTTCCATGATAAATGGTTTGATCGTTTCACCGATAATTTCATGGGGAAGATCATTGCCATGGTCGGAACCTGGATCTGGTATCGAATAACAGTCTCTTATTTTCGTAAAAGGGCTAACCTTTCAGCTCAGCCCGACAAACATCTGCTATAATTTCAAAAACGGATAGAAAGGATTTTGGCATGTATCGTTATTTCTTTTTTATATTATTGACGGTTACTTTTATGACCGGGTGTGCCGGTTCCTACAAAAGTCAGGAGATACCGTTCCGACCACCATCTGCCTATACGTCGATGAAAGTCGTTGCCGGAGCCCAGATAGCGGCCCAGGCATATGCCGATAGTTCGGAAGCCCAAAACATGTTCGGTTTTGATATTCGTAAGGCTGGTTTGTTGCCGGTTCAGGTTGTTATTGACAATGCCGGTGAGGACTCTTTGGTCATTAATCCTAAACAGACATTTCTTGTTGATGCTGCTGGCAACTACTGGAACCTGCTTGATAATCGAACCGCTTATCGTCGTGTGAGCGAAAGTACCGAATACGCTAACGTATCTAATGAGGCCGGTAAGAGCGCTTTTTGGGGTGCCCTCGGTGGTGCGGTGGTGGGTGGTGCCATCGCCATTGTCAGTGGTAATAATGTCGGCGAAGGACTCGGTAAGGGAGCCGTGGTCGGTGGGGCTCTCGGTACGGTTTCCGGCGGGGCCGAAGCATTACAGTCTTCTGAGTCTGATTATAAGATTTCTCGTGATCTTGGGTCCAAGACTCTGGAGAACCGACCGATCAGACCGGGAGAGTTGGGCCGAGGCTTCCTTTTCTTCCCGGGCGAAGCGCCATCAGCATCTCAGTTGCGACTGCAAATCGAAGCAACTCGCTCGGGTAAACTCTATACTCTTATCATTAATCTTTAAATTTTGCATATCGATTCAAGGCGGGCTATTAGCCCGCCTTTTTTATTGACTTCTTCCCGTGAACCCTGATATATCAATAAAACTTGATTAATTGAATTTGTTAGGATTGATATGCTAAACGTCATCAAAGCCTTGGCTGATCCGACCCGTCTCAGGCTGGTTGGAATACTTGCGCATGGAGAATTCACTGTGCAGGAATTGGTGTCAATACTGATGATGGGACAATCACGCATATCGCGACATCTGAAAATTCTTGTCGCTTCCGGGATCTGTACAGTTCATCGGCAGGGGACCTGGAGCTACTTTCGCATGAATGGTGGCAGCGACTTTTTTCTGGCAATTAAGCAAGCGGTCCTTGATCGTCTTGCTTCGATAGAAGGGTCCCGGGAAGACCAGGCCGGTTTAGCAAGGGTTCTCGATGACCGGCGCAAAAAAAGCCGCCAGTTTTTTGATCAACATGCTCGTCAATGGGACAAGATGGCGAGCGAGTTAATTCCTGTTGATCAATATGCGGCATCAATTCTCAACATAATAGACCCCGATTTTACTGTCGTTGAAGTCGGTGTCGGGACCGGTCGCTTGCTGAAAGATCTCTCTATCGCGTCAAAACAGGTCATTGGCATAGATCATTCCATGCCGATGCTTGATGAAGCAAGAGATCGGATTGAAAAAGAGGGATTAAAGAATATTGATTTACGTCTGGGGGAATTAAACCACCTGCCGATTGCTGATAATGCTGCCAACTGCGTTATCCTGAATATGGTCCTTCACCATGCAGCAAATCCGCAAACAGCATTTATTGAACTCAACAGGGTGCTTGAGCCGAGTGGGCAGTTGATTATAGCTGATCTGATCAAGCATGATTTTGAACTGTTTCATGAGCAGATGGCCGACCAGTGGATGGGATTTGACAAAAAAGAAGTTGAGCACTGGCTTGAAGTCGCAGGATATCGTCTCGGCCAGTTTCAAGAAATCGCAATTGATGAAAAGTTGCCGACAGTTTTTGTGTTAACGGCTGAAAAAATTGGTTCTTAAACATGACATTGGAGAAAGAAAATCATGGCAAATGATTACAAAGTAAAAGATCTGTCTCTGGCTGACTGGGGTCGTAAGGAAATTGGCATGTCGGAAATTGAGATGCCCGGCTTGATGGCCTTGCGCGAAGAATATGCTGGCAAAAAACCGTTGGCTGGGGCGCGGATTACCGGTTCCCTGCATATGACAATCCAGACCGCCGTTCTGATTGAAACCCTGATCGACCTTGGCGCCGAGGTTCGCTGGGCGTCCTGTAATATTTTCTCAACTCAGGACCACGCGGCGGCCGCTATTGCTGCTGAAGGTATTCCGGTTTTCGCCTGGATTGGTGAAACCCTTGAAGAGTACTGGTGGTGTACCGAACAAGCCCTGAGTTGGCCGGATGGTCAACTGCCGAACATGATTCTCGATGACGGCGGCGATGCCACCATGATGGTCCTGGAAGGGGCAAAGTGGGAGAAGGATGGCGTTCCGGCACTCTCAGCTGATGATCCGGAGGATTGGGTTGAGCTGGTGACCTGCCTGAAGAGCTCGATCGATGAAAAGCGCAATGACTGGACCGCCATCCGTGATTCTATAAAAGGTGTAACCGAGGAAACGACCACCGGTGTCCATCGTCTTTACCAGCTGAAGAAAGCGGGAGAACTGCCGTTCCCGGCGATGAACGTCAATGACTCAGTCACCAAGAGTAAATTTGACAATGTCTACGGGTGCCGGCATAGCCTGGTCGACGGCATCATGCGTGCCACCGATGTCATGCTCTCCGGTAAAGTTGCTGTCGTCTGTGGTTACGGTGATGTCGGCAAGGGGTGTTGTCAGTCGCTTAAAGGTCAGGGAGCCCGGGTTATTGTCACTGAAATCGACCCGATTTGCGCCCTGCAGGCTCTGATGGAGGGTTATGAAGTCAAGACCCTTGAGGATGTGGTTGAAACCGCTGATATCTTTGTGACGACGACCGGTAACTACAATGTTATCCGGGTGGAGCACATGGAAAAAATGAAGCATAACGCTATCGTCGGTAACATTGGTCATTTCGACAATGAAATTGAAATGGCTGATCTCGCCAAACTCAAAGGGATCAAAAAAATCAACATCAAGAATCCTCAGGAGCATGGCAACCAGGTTGACCAATGGGTTTTCCCGGACGGCCATGCCATTATCGTTCTGGCCGAAGGTCGTCTGCTGAACCTCGGCTGTGCAACCGGTCATCCATCATTCGTTATGTCGAACAGCTTTACCAATCAGGTCATTGCCCAGATTGAGCTCTTTGGCAGCCCGGAGAATTATGAAAATGTTGTCTATATTCTGCCAAAACATCTCGATGAGAAAGTGGCGCGACTCCATCTCGACAAGTTGGGGGCCAAGTTGACCGTTCTTTCGCAGGAACAGGCTGATTATATTAACGTGCCGGTCGAAGGACCGTATAAGTCGGATCACTATCGTTATTGATTGTTTTCAGTGAACCAAAAAAGGCCTCCATATGGAGGCCTTTTTTTTGTGTTATCTCGTCCTGGTTTAGAAATGTAAGAACAGTCCGACATTGGTTTCAAACTGCCACCAGGCGTCTCCTTCAACCAGAATCCGGCAACCACTGTTATTGCAGAATATGGCACTATTGTTGTCAAAGAATGTCCAGTAACTCCGGGCTTCAAGACGCAAGCCGGCATTCTCTGAGAAAAACAGCTTTCCACCCGCCGCCAGGCTCAGTGAGAGCTTCGATTCCGGATCGAACCGCTCCGGATCCATCCGGGTGAGTCCGATGCCACCGGCTACAAATGGTCTGAAATGGCTGTGATTGTTGTAGACGGTGATCCCACCGAAGTGAAGATAATCTACGTCTATCTGCCAGTCTGGAGAAATAATAAAGGTTGGGCTGACCTGAACTTTTGTTTCCTGATGGCTGTAAAGAAATTCTATTTGTTTTCCGGGTGATAAATCGAAATTAACGACAACACCATAATTCTCAGCATCGGCCAGGTCCATCTCGACACCTGTCAGGTCGTCTTCGAGAGATCCTCCGATTCGATAACCGGCAAAAGGTGTGATTTCAATGCAGCGTGCCGGCAAAACTAAAAAAACCAGCAGAAAAACGGGTAAAAACGATAACTGAATCAGCCGGGAGATGGTCATCATTTCCCCTTATTTGGGTTCGGTTGGATAACCCTTGCTTTTCCACTCGTTCCAGCCGCCCTTCAGCGCATAGACCTTGTTGTATCCTTTTTCGATCATCTGCCGTGCCACACGGGCACTGGTGGATTCATTCGGTCAGGCGCAGTAGAGGACGATCGACTTCTTATTGTCGATATTATTGATCCATTTATTCAGATTTGCCGGATCAGTTCGGATGGCACCAGCAATTTTATCTTCTGTTTTCACCCAGTCCCAGGAGCCCCGAGCATCAAGAATGACGACGTTCGAGTCATTCAGCCTTTTGTTTAATTGATCGGTTGTCATGAGTTGTACATCAGTACCCATGGCAGAAAAGGTGAGAGCAAAAAGAACTGAGTGAAGAGGAGTATTGCTCGTGTTTTTTGCCTAATACCTACACGTGAGATTAAGTCGTAAAGTTGCTCTGATTATAGCAAAAAAAAGATGATATTACTGCGAACGGAACAAAACCAGCCACAGTCCTGTCAGACCGACAAGGATGTTGGCCGACCAGGTGGCGAGTAATGGGGGGAGAACGCCGGAATAACCGAAAGCCATGGCGACGGAATGGAGCATGAAGTAGACAACACCGACCATCACGCTGACAACGATACCGAAAGAAAGGGAACTGTTGCGGCCACTGTGCAGAGCAAACGGTATGCCGAGTAACACCATAACGATGCAGGCAAACGGGGCGGCGATGTGGGAATGCATGTTAACCAGGTAACGGGTCGCATCATAACCTTCGGCCTGCATTTTGTTGGCAATTTTTCGTAGATCGAACATGTTCAGTGCCCATTCATGCTGATCGGCCTGCTGGAAATCCTCCGGTTTTTTGTTGAAGGGGATTTCTTTTGTTCTGCTCTGGACGGAGCTTACCATCTCCCCGTTCTCCGGATTAAATTCTCGACGGTTCAGATTTCTGAACTGCCACCCGTTATTCTCGAAACGGGCACTGCCGGCATCGGTTCGGGCGGCAATCTGAAAGTTTTCATCAAGGTCAAAAATAGTAATACCCCGCAGCGCATTGTTTTGCGGGATCGCCTGGTCAATATGGACGATGCTGCTGCCCGTCCGTATCCAGACCTGATTACGGATGCGCTGCGGTTGTGATTGTCCCTTGATTTGCTGATTCATGATGTTGTTCATCGTGGCGGTGCTTTTTGGCAACACCAGCTCCTGATTGAAAACAAGCAGCAGGGCAATGATGCAGGTTGTCAGGATGATGGGCCGCGATATGCGATAGAGACTCAAACCACCAGCACGCATGGCTGTCAGCTCACCGGTCCTGGAAAGAGAGCCGATGGTAATAAAGGCAGCCATTAATATGGAAAGCGGTGCGACCTGAGAAATGAACAGCGGGATCGCATTAAGAAAATAACCGAAATAAAGAGAGATCGGCGCCGATTTCTCAACAAAATTGTCGACTCTTTCAAAGAAATCGACCAGCAGGTATACGCCGACGAAAGACCCGAGAGAAAGGGCGAAGTTGCGTAGAAAAATCTTGACGGTATAGCGGGTCAGCAGGGCCATCGGCTACTCCTTTTTCTTTCGTTTGAAAAAAGAGAGCAGGCTTTCCTGAACCCGGTCGAGAAGGACCAACCGTCTTTCTTGAATCGCCAGATTCAGCATGTAACCACCGCCAAACAGGAAGATGAGGGTTGGCATAATGATAATGTAAGGAGTTAAACCGGCATCGATAGCGAGGGTCTTGGTCAAGGAAAAGAGAATGTAGTAAACCAGGAAAACCAGTAGCCCCATGGCAAAGCCGCCACCGCGACCCGAACGGGTTGTCTGGATGCCGAGAGGCACACCCACCAGGGCAAAAATCAAGGGTGAGAAGGGGAGGACGAAACGGTGGACAAGTTCTACCGATAGCTGTTGCTTTCTTTTAGGTGACTTTTCTGTGTCTCTCAGGGCTATGAGTTTACTGAGTGACAACTCTTTCTCTTTGAGTCTTCGTTTACCCTGTGGTGAGAGTGCCTGATCTATATCGAGATTGATATCGTAAGTAGAAAAGTCAATCACCTGATAGGATTCTTTGTCGTGTATCTTCGATTTTCGGTGAATACTGCCGTCGACCAGATGCAGCGACAGTGAAAAGTCATCCGGATCAGAGAGAATGCGGCCACTCTTGGCGGTGATGATCGACGGGGTCGATGTTGTCCGTTCGTCAGAAATAAACATGCCATCGATAAGGCCGCTTTTCTGGTCCATCTTGTTGGCAAAAAGCACCAGCCCGTCGAAATCAGCATTAAAAACCTGCGGTTCGATGCCGATATCGGCCTTTTGGGTGGCAATGTCGTAGATTTTACTGCGGAAAGCGTTGTTGCTGGCCGGCGCGGCGTAGATCGACAAGAACGCCGTCAGCAGAGCCGTGACCGTGGCAACAATGAAGACGGGCTTGAGCATCTGCTGCAGGCTGAAGCCGGATGCCTTGAGGGCGATGATTTCAGCATCCGCAGAGAGTCGTCCAAAAGCGAGCAGTATCCCCATCAGGAAAGCCAGTGGCAGGGTGATGACCATGAAGGCCGGCATCATGTAGATGAGAAGCAGGCCAATTTCAGAAAATGGCACGCCCTTGTTGAGGACCATCTCGACCAGCTTGATCATACGGCCCATCAGGACGACCATCGTAAAAATGAGCATGCCGATCAGGGTCGGTGTCGCGATTTCCCGCATGATGTATTTATCGATTTTTATTGGTGACATGGCGACCTGAATCTTAGTTGAAAAAAACACTGCTGTAAACCGCGTTTAGACTGTTTTTTCCCTTGCGTTGCCTGGGGGTGCGTGGTATATAGCCACGTTACTCAAATCCACACGCTTTTTGACCTGTAGTAAGTGCCTTTGTTAATAGGATTAATAAGGGTTTGCTGCGGGGTTGACGGGAGCGGAGGTCAACAAACTAAACAGGAGAAATGAACATGTCACAGATTACCATGAAGCAACTGCTCGAAGCCGGTGTCCATTTTGGCCACCAGACCAAACGCTGGAATCCGAAAATGAAGCCTTATATTTTCGGTGCCCGCAACGGTATCTACATTATTGACCTGCAAAAAACCGTTCGCTATTTCCGTTCCGCTTACCAGTTTATCAAGGAAGTTGTAGAAAACGGCGACAAAGTCCTTTTTGTCGGCACAAAAAAACAGGCTCAGGATTCTATCCTTGAAGAAGCGGCCCGTGCGGACCAGTATTATGTCAATAATCGCTGGCTCGGCGGCATGCTGACAAACTTTTCGACCATCAAGGCAAGTATTGATCGTCTGAAGAAGATTGAAGTGATGGCGACGGATGGTACTTACGACTTGATCACCAAGAAGGAAGCTCTGCAGCTTGACCGGGAAAAAGCCAAACTGGAGAAAAGTCTTGGCGGTATCAAGATGATGACCAAACTGCCAGGCGCTATTTTTATTGTCGATCCTAAAAAAGAGGCGATTGCAGTCAAGGAAGCACGCAAGCTTGGTATTCCCGTTGTTGCTGTTGTTGATACCAACTGCGACCCGGATGATATCGATTACATCATTCCAGGTAATGATGACGCAATTCGTGCCTTGCGCCTGTTTGCTTCGAAAATGGCTGATGCCTGCCTTGAAGGGGTTGAAGCTCGTCAAAAGAGTTTGCGGACTGATGCTGAAGGTGGCGAAACTGAAGTCGAAGCCGCACCTGCAAAGGCTGAAGCTGCGCCGGTTGAAGTGAAGGAGGCAGCACCTGCAAAGGCTGAAGCTGCCCCGGCTGAAGCGAAGGACGCTGCACCTGAGACTCCTGCTGCTGCCGAATAATAGTTCTGAAGTCAATTTCAAGGCGGCTGGCATTTTTTGTCTGCCGCCTTTTCTTAAAAACTCATAAACAAAGCAGACTGTAAGTCTGAGACACGTCTTTTATACGAGGAGGATCCCGTGGCGAATATTACCGCATCGATGGTTGCAGAACTCCGTGCCAAAACTGGCGCTGGCATGATGGATTGCAAAAAAGCTCTGAATGAAACTGGTGGCAATATAGAGGAAGCTGTAGACTTTCTGCGCAAGAAAGGTCTTTCCGCAGCGGCCAAGAAGTCTGACCGGGTTGCTGCCGAGGGACTTATCGCCGTTGCCGGTGAGGGTCAGGTCGGCGCTATTGCTGAAGTGAATTCTGAAACCGACTTTGTCGCGAAAAATGATGCCTTTATGGCTTTCACTGCCGGTGTTGCCCAGACCGTGCTGAATGTTAACCCTGCAGATGTAGAGGCCTTGAAGGCTGCCGACTTCCCAGGTTCTGGCCGGAACGTCGCTGAAGAGTTGACTCATCAGATCTCGACTATCGGTGAGAATATGAATATCCGTCGTTTTGCCCGTCTTGAAGCTGCATCGGGTGCTGTTGCCTCGTATGTTCATGCTGGCGGCAAAATTGGCGTGCTGGTTCAGCTTGACTCGGCAAGCGATTCGGATGCTGTTGCTACGACGGCCCGTCAAATTGCCATGCATATCGCCGCTGCCAACCCGCAGTACCTGAGCCGCGACGAAGTGCCGGCTGACGTTGTTGCCAAAGAAAAAGAAATCATGAAGGTTAAGGCGATTGAAAGCGGCAAGCCGGAGAACATTGTCGACAAAATTGTCGATGGCCAAATCAATAAATTTTACGGTGAAATTTGCCTGTTGGAGCAGGTTTATGTTATCGATACCGACATGAAAGTTGCTAAGGTTGTCGAAAAGCTGGCAAAAGATGTTGGCGCCGATGTCACCCTTTCCGGTTACGTTCGTTACCAATTGGGCGAAGGCATCGAAAAGAAGAAAGATGATTTCGCAGCAGAGGTTGCATCCCTTACTAAATAACTGGGGTTTACATGGCGAACACACCAAAATATGATCGTATCCTTCTGAAACTGAGCGGTGAAGCTCTGGCCGGTCAACAAGGTTACGGAATCGACCCGGAGGTGATTTCGACGATCGCCTCTGAAATCAAGGATGTTGTTGCCCTCGGCGTTGAAGTTGCGCTGGTTATTGGCGGCGGTAATATTTTCAGGGGGCTATCAGCTGCTTCTCGTGGTATGGATCGGGCAAGCGCCGATTACATGGGGATGCTGGCAACGGTGATGAACAGCCTTGCCATGCAGGACGCTCTGGAGACGGTTGGAGTTAAAACCCGGGTTCAATCAGCAATAGAGATGCAGGAGATTGCTGAACCTTATATCCGAAGAAAAGCCGTTCGTCATCTCGAAAAGGGCCGGGTTGTCATCTTTGGTGCCGGTACCGGTAATCCGTATTTTACAACAGATACAGCTGCCAGTCTGCGGGCGATGGAAATCAACGCCGATATTATTCTCAAGGCAACTAAGGTCGATGGTGTTTACAGTGCGGACCCTGAAAAAGACAAGGATGCCGTAAAGTACGACAAATTGACATATATAGAAGTTTTACAGAAGAACCTTCAGGTTATGGATGCAACGGCAACATCACTCTGCATGGACAACAGTCTGCCCATCATTATATTCGATCTGACCAGCCCCGGTAATATTGAAAAAGTTGTTCGGGGAGCTAAAATCGGAACTCTTGTTACAGGAGAAAAATGATATGTACAATGATGTTATGAAAGAAGCAAAAGGCGGGATGACTAAGGCTGTTGACAGCCTGAAAAAGGAGTTGACCAAGGTCCGGACCGGTCGCGCGTCGATATCTCTTCTTGATGATGTACGTATCGACTATTATGGAACCCCGACTCCGTTGAGCCAGGTTGGTACTCTGGCGGTTCCTGAACCTCGACTGATTACCATTCAGCCTTGGGAAAAACCGTTAATCCCGGAGATTGAAAAAGCCATCATGAAAGCAGATCTGGGGCTGAATCCAGCATCGGATGGTAATATCGTTCGGATTGCGATTCCTGCTTTGACTGAAGATCGTCGTAAGGAAATGGCCAAACTGGCAAAGAGTATTGGCGAGAACTCGAAAATTGCTGTTCGAAATGCCCGGCGTGATGCCAACGACATGTTGAAGCAAATGGAAAAGGATAAGGATATTTCCGAAGACGACCTCAAGCGGGGCGAAAAGGAAGTTCAGGATCTGACCGACAGTTATGTCAAACAGATTGACGATGTTGTTGCCGCCAAAGAGAAAGAAGTTATGGAAATATAACGGCAATGACTTTTGTCTGTTTCTGATTTTTAAATAAGGAGATAACAATGGCACTTACAATTACCGAAGAATGTATAGCTTGTGGCGCATGTGTTGAAACCTGTCCGGTCGATGCAATTGCAGAATCTGGCGATATCTACGCGATCAGCGCAGATTGTACCGAATGTCAGGCTTGCGTTGACAGTTGTCCGGTTGGGGCAATCGTCGAGTAAAAAACAAGGGGCGCCCGATCGGCGCCCTTTTTTTTGCCTTTTTCCCGCCTTGCTAGCAGTCCTTTATTCGTGTTAGATTTCACAGTCTGAATATGTCAATCAGTACGGAATATTTAATGGATCATATCCCACAACATCTTGCCATTATTATGGACGGTAACGGCCGTTGGGCACAGCAGCGGCATATGCCGAGAATCGTCGGCCACCAGAAAGGCGTTGATACTGTTCGTAAGACCGTCGAGGAATGCTGCAGTCTTGGCGTTCGTCACCTGACGCTCTATGCCTTCAGCTCCGAAAATTGGG
>JBFFPW010000019.1:0-11313 GCA_041573815.1 Desulfuromonadales bacterium | reverse complement strand
TATGGGCAACCGCGAACTGTCAGATGTGTTCCCGAAGCTGAAGAAATTTTACAGGTATAAATGATGGCACAGACGCAATTACAATCAGACACCGCACCGGTTCTCTAAATCCGGGGCATGACCCAACAGTTCGGCGGGTTGCGAGCCGTTTCCGACTTCAACGTCAAGCTGATGCCTGGTGAACTGACCGGCCTGATCGGTCCTAACGGTGCCGGCAAAACCACCGTCTTCAACCTGGTCAGCGGTTTTTATCAGCCGACCGTCGGCGAGATTTTCATCAATGGGCAACCGACCGCAGGCTTAAAGCCACACAAGGTCACCGCACTGGGCGTCGCCCGCACCTTCCAGAACATCCGTCTCTGGAACGACATGACGGTGCTCGACAATATTCGCGTCGCTCAGCACTACTGGCTCAACTACGGTTTTTTCAGCAGCGTGTTCCGCACCAAACGTTACAAGCATCGCGAAGCGCAGATCTCCGAGGAAGCGAATGAACTGCTTGAAGTGTTCGACCTCATGCAGTTTGCCGACGAGTTCCCAAAGAATCTGCCCTACGGCACGCAAAGAAAACTGGAGATTGCCCGCGCCCTGTCGACCCATCCGAAGCTGCTGCTTCTGGACGAGCCCGCCGCCGGCCTCAATTCGGCCGATGCGCAAGATCTGATCCGGTTGATCCGCTGGATTCATGAAAAATTTGACGTCACCATATGGATGATTGAGCACCATATGGACGTCATGATGGAACTGTGTAACCATATCAAGGTTATCGACTTTGGTGAGACCATCGCCGAGGGCAATCCTGAAGAAATCCGCAACCATCCCGCGGTGATCACCGCGTACCTGGGAGATGATAATATCTGATGCTTCTGCAAGTCGAAAACCTCGAAGTTAAGTACGGTAATATTCAGGCCCTGCACGGCATTAGCTTTCATGTCAACGAAGGCGAGATCGTCACTCTGATTGGTGCCAACGGGGCCGGAAAAACCACCAGCCTCTATGCCATCACCAGGCTGCCACCACCGGAAGCCCCGCGTGTGGTCGCGGGCGACATTAAATTTAAAGGGGAATCGATCCTCAAGACTCGGCCTTCAGACGTGGTCAAGAAACACCACCTCGCACTCTCTCCTGAGGGCCGACGGATCTTTGGTAATTTGTCGGTGATGGAAAACCTGAAATTGGCAACTTATTCCCGCGAGAAGGATGCCGACCTCGATGCCGAATTTGAACGCATTTTTGAACTCTTCCCTCGCCTGAAAGAGCGTCGCAACCAGCGCAGCGAATCTCTTTCCGGTGGTGAGCAACAAATGCTGGCTGTCGGACGTGCCCTGATGACCGGCTGCAACATCCTGCTCCTGGACGAACCCTCAATGGGTCTGGCTCCAGTCCTCAAATACGAATTGTTCCGCAAATTGAAACAACTCAATGAAGAAGGGATGACGATTCTTCTGGTTGAGCAAAATGCGAATCTGGCATTGCATTTGGCGCATCGGGGCTATGTGCTCGATACTGGCAATATTGTCGCCGCAGGGACCAGCGAAGAACTCCTCGACAACCCGGACGTCAAAAAAGCTTATCTCGGCGGGTAGTTTTTTATGCCTGTCAGTTCTTGACATTCGGCATCTCCCAGTAAGCTCGAACTCTCGTGGCATTTTCTTATTTTCTGCCCGATGCCAACAAAAAATGTTACCCGAACTCCGCCTCCTCACTTTTCTCCTCTATTCATAAAAAAAATTTTTCACTCAAATCCCCTTGCAGGTAGCCTGAAAGCTGTAAGAATTAGGGAGCGGGCCATTTAATGGTCTGATTGAAATTTCTGGAACTCCCCTTGCAATAGAGTTAGGAACAGAGCATTAGTCTTAAACGAGCCGGTGGCTCAAGGAGGGTCCATGTCTCTACCTGCAATTATTGAAAATAATCCGATGGTCGCCTGGCCTGTCATCCTGGTGACTTTGCTGGTTCTGCTTTATCTGGCCCGGCAGCAGATGCATCGGATGATTAAAGCGTTTACCCGAGTGACATCACAGGCCCTGCGCCTTGCTTCAAGATCGCTTCTGCTTGCCGAAAGACAGCTAAAACAACGCAATCGCGAAGTGCTGCTTGCCTCCGGAGCAATGGACGTCGAAAAAGAACTGGAACGAGAATTTCACCGGGTCGACGCCGTCGTCAAACGGGACCTGCAGACGTACCCGGCTTTTCATCGCAGCATGTCCGACCTGATCACCCGCATCGATGAAGACTACCGCAAGAGCACCGATGTCCCGCCGTCGCCGCCGGCCTGGATTGCCGCTATTGAAGCGGTGGCCCAGGTTCCGAACACAGACGGTGGTGTTGCCGAAATCCTCGGCGAAATCAACAACACCCTTGACCGGCACCACAAGTCGGCTATGGACAGCTACCGTAAAGCAAGCCAGGAACGGCACGGTTTACTGAACAAAATGATGCCTTTCTGGCGCAAACTGGGTGAAACGCTGGACCAGGTTGGCAAAACCATTACCGGACTGTTTGAACGATCAGAGAAAATTTCAAACAAGATGGACGAGTATGAGCAGATCCGCGCCGGCGAGGACCAGGCTGAGCGACGCCTCTCCTCGTCATCACTGACGCAGTTTTTTATCTCCGGCCTGGTCATGATGATTGCTATTGGCGGAGCTATTATCAACTTCAACCTCATCGCCCTGCCGATGTCGGAAATGGTCGGCGGCGGCAGTTACATCGGTAATTTCAAGACATCGAATGTTGCAGCTTTAGTTATTATCCTGGTTGAGATTTCCATGGGACTGTTCCTGATGGAATCGTTACGCATCACCCATTTGTTCCCGGTCATCGGTCAACTTGACGACAAAATGCGCCGCAAAATGATCTGGATTTCGTTCATCATCCTTTTTACCCTGGCTGGCGTCGAATCAGCTCTCGCTTTCATGCGCGACCGGATCGCCGCCGACATGCAGGCCCTGCGGCAATCTCTGGCTGGGGCCGAAGCGGTAACATCCCAAGTCGAAAGCCTGATCCCGACGATCGGACAGATGGTCATGGGCTTTGTCTTACCCTTCGCCCTGACTTTTGTTGCGATTCCGCTTGAATCTTTTATCCACTCATCCAGAACCGTTCTCGGTGTTTCGGTGGCCTGGGTTCTGAGAGCCGCAGCTTTTATTTTGCGGCTTATCGGTAACATTACCAGACATCTGGGCAACGCCCTGATAGCCCTTTATGATCTGTTGATTTTCCCGGCCATCTGGCTTGAGGAAAAACTGCATCGACAGCCGAAGCTAGAAGAACCGGCACAAGTGCCGAATGAGGAGGTACTTCCATGACGAGACTAACCCTGCTCCTGGCCGGTCTGTTGCTGCTGGCCAGTGGCTGCTCCGACACTACCAGCCACTCAAAAGCTGTCTACATGCTGCTCGACACCTCCGGTACTTACACCCGGGAACTCGATAAGGCCGCGTCGATCATCAACTACCTGCTCGGCACCCTGCAGCCCGGCGACTCCCTTGCCGTCGCGCGGATCGATACCGGTAGCTTCAGTGAAAAGGATATTGTTCAGAAGATAACCTTTGATGGCCGACCGTCGGTTTCGAACCAGCAGAAAAGAGACTTCAAAGAGAATATTGACAAGTTCGTCAAGACAGTCAAAGGCGCAGCCTACACCGATATCACCGGTGGTATTCTTCAGGCCGCTGAGTACCTCTACGAAACCGGCTCAGGGCGTAAGGTCATTCTGGTTTTTTCCGACATGGAGGAAGAGTTGGCCAAGGGTTACGTCAGGGACATTCCCCTGCAACTGCAAGGGGTCGAGGTCGTGGCGCTCAATGTCACCAAATTGCGCGGCGACATTATCGATCCCCGTAAATACATGAGCCGCCTGGAAGACTGGAAGAAAAAAGTCGAAAGTGGCCAGGGCAAATGGCGAGTCATCAACGATCTCGAACGACTGGAGCGGATACTGGAATAATTCTAATGCCGGCCACACAGCCACAAAGTCTCAAAGAAGATCAAATACAGTAAAGATTTTTAAAGCCCCCGAAAATTTCGGGGGCTTTCTAGTTGGCCGGCACAATAAAACCTTCGGCGGCAGCAAAACGGAGAGAATAGGGAGACTCCCGTATTTCCTTCTTAACTCCGCTTTGCTCGCCCAAACCTTAAAGGGTCAGCAGATAACTGCTGACCCTTTTTATTTACATATTTCTTGCCATTTCAAAAAATGAACCCGCTGTCTGCCCGGAGGTAAATATGAGGGCTACTTCAGGTAAATCATGTTGCTAAAACAGGCTATTGTTGATCACAGCTTTAGATCGACTTCCCCTTTATACATCTCCTGACGCATCTTGATAACTTCACTGCTTTCGAGATATTCGTCAAAGGTCAGCATCCGGTCGATGTAACCATTCGGCGTAAACTCAATGATCCGGTTTGCGACGGTCGAGAGAAACTTTTGGTCATGACTGGTGAACAGGATCACTTCTTTGTAATCAGCCAGTCCGTTATTCAGCGCGGTGATCGATTCAAGGTCCAGATGGTTGGTTGGCTCATCAAAGATCAGTGCGTTTGCTTCGGCCAGCATCATCTTGGCGAGCATACAGCGTACCTTTTCCCCCCCGGAGAGGACCTTCGATTGTTTTTTAGCCTCGTCACCAGAAAACAGCATCCGCCCCAGGAAACCGCGAGCAAAGCTTTCTCCTTCGGTCGGAGCAAACTGGAGTAACCAGCTGATCAGATTCATGTCCTTTTCAAAGTAGCTGCTGTTATCGATGGGAAAGAAAGCCGGGGTAATCGTCACGCCCCAACGGAAACTGCCACTATCTGGCTCCAAAACCCCTTCGAGAATTTGAAACAGGGTGGTCTTGGTCAGGCTGTCGCCGCCAATAAAGGCGACCTTGTCCCCTTTATTCAAAACCAGGCTGAAATTATCCAGCACCTTGACGCCATCAATGGTTTTACACAGGTCTTTGACCTCAAGAATGACATCGCCGCAGGCGCGTTCCGGATTGAAAACT
The DNA here is from genome assembly GCA_041573815.1 of Desulfuromonadales bacterium. Lineage (GTDB taxonomy): Bacteria > Desulfobacterota > Desulfuromonadia > Desulfuromonadales > UBA2294 > BM707. The sequence continues at coordinate 6,319 of JBFFPW010000019.1, read as the reverse complement.
ACAAACGGATATTTTCGCGAAGAGACTGGCATATCTTCAATGGTCAACTTCTCCAGCAGTTTCTTCCGGGAAGTTGCCTGCTTGGCCTTCGAAGCGTTGGAGGAAAAACGCTGGATAAACTCTTTCAGTTCGTTCGCCTTGTCGGTGACCTTGCGGTTTTCTTCCTGCTTCTGGTGCAGCACCAGCTGGCTGGCTTCGTACCAGAAATCGTAGTTGCCGACATAGACGGTGATCTTGCTAAAGTCAATATCGGCAACGTGGGTACAGACCTGATTCAGAAAATGCCGGTCGTGGGAGACGACGATGACGGTATTCTGGAAACGATCGAGAAACTCCTCCAGCCATTGAATCGATTTCAGATCCAGGTGGTTCGTTGGCTCATCCAGAAGCAGAATATCTGGGTTACCGAACAGCGCTTGAGCCAACAAGGCCCGGACTTTCTCGTCCCCTTCCAGCTCTTTCATCAATTTTCCACACAACTCCTCACCGATACCGAGGCCGTTCAGCAGCACTGCAGCTTCCGACTCGGCTTCGTAACCGCCCATTTCGGCAAATTCGGCCTCAAGTTCGCCGGACCGGACGCCATCTTCATCGGTGAACTCTTCCTTGGCGTAGATCGCCTCCCGTTCAGCTTTGACCTGGAACATTCGTTCGTGCCCCATCATCACAGTATCGATAACGGTATGATCATCAAAGGCAAAGTGATCCTGACGCAGCATGGCGATCCGCTCCCCGTTGCCGACCGAGACAGAGCCTTTATCTGCTTCAAGTTCACCGGCTAAAATTTTCAGGAAAGTCGATTTCCCGGCGCCATTCGCCCCGATCAGGCCATAGCAGTTCCCGGGAACAAACTTGATGTTGACATCTTTGAAAATGACTCTTTTGCCGTAAGCAAGAGCGATATTGTGTGCGCTGATCATAGCTTCCTTCTTGAAAATGAAAGCCACAGGGGTAATCCCTGTGGCTTGGTGCGTTGCGGTTTTATCATTGTTAAGGTTTGGAGGCAATCGGTTTTTAGCCCTTAAGCGCCTGTACAAAGCCTTTTTCCCGATATAAACGTTCCATGTTTACCTTTGGGGCCTTATCGTAGTCGCAGAAAAAGGGGGCAGGCTTGTTGTGACACTGATAAAAAAGGCCGGACAGAATGTCCGGCCTTTCATTCGTCACTGGGGACTAAATAGGTTCAAATGACTACTTTGCTTTCTTGGCAATTTCCTGTTCAATCACCGTCTTGAAACCTGGCAAGCTGCGCTGCTGAAGCAACCGCCCATTAACGAAAATCGACGGTGTGCCGCGGACGCCGTTGCGCTGCCCCTCCTGCATATCTCGCCGCACCAGGTTCAAATACGTTTGGCTGTTTTTCTGCAGATCCTGTTCGTAACGGGCGACGTCAAGCCCTGCTTCCTTGACCAATTCTTTAATCTTTTCATCGTTCAGCTTGTTAAAGTTGGCGAAGATCAGATCATGTAACGGCCAGAATTTTCCCTGCTCATTAGCGGCCAGGGTTGCCAGAGCCGCCGGTGCAGCAAATTTGTGATTCCCCAGGGGAAACTGCTTGAAAACCAGCTTAACGTCTTTCGGGTATTGCTCGAGCACCTGCTCGAGTAGAGGCACAAGCCTCGCACAGTACGGTCATTGGAAGTCGCTGTAAACAGCGACCACCACCTTTGCATCCTTTGGCCCCTTGAAAGGCGATCCACTGGTATCAATGTCCTTAATGTAAGCAAGTGAAACCAGCTTGACCTGCTTGGACTTGCTGTCACTCAACAACAGCCGCTCACCATCTGGAGTCACAACAATTTTATCAGCCTCGGTCCCGAACTTTAGCTGCTCGAGTTGCCGACCATTGGTGTCATAGATGTGGACGTCACCACCTTTGAGTAAAACAAATATTTTCTGACCATCCGAACTGGTGGTGATATCCACCGGCGCCGATGGCAGCTTGAAATCACGATTGATCTGCCATTCAACCTCGGCCACGGCGACCGATGCCAGAAACGACAAGATCAACATTAAAAATAAAATTCGTTTCATGCACAACCTCCTTTGCAGTCTGATGCAACTTTAACGGTATCCTCAGGGATGGTCAACTGCAACTGCCAATTAATCCGTTTGGGCTGTTTGAAAAATGGTCATTTAAATTCAGGCATTCTCCGTCTTCACAAGCTTTTCATGCTGGCGGAAGAGCCGAGCAATCACCAAACCCAGGAAGAAAAAGAGAATAGCCAGCCCGAGAGTCATCATCCGATTTTCATTGCTGGCGGCGGCGACACCACCGAACAGCACAAATGATATCAGTGCCGGCAAGATCCCGATAAAGGTGCCAATGGCAAAGTCAAGTTGGCGCATCGATGTCAGGCCGCACACAAAATTGACCAGATCAAACGGTAGGTAGAGTAGCCGCATAATCAACACCGTCACCAGCCCGTTCTGCTGCAGTCGGGTGTCCCATTTCGCCGCCAAGGAGCCTTCATTTTCGTGAGATGCGACCAGGTCACGCCCGAACCAGCGGGCCAGGAAAAAGGCAAAATTGGCACTGGCATTCTCACCAACAACCGTGAAGAGGATGCCGAGCAGCGGCCCGAAAATAAGCCCCGAGGCGATTGTCAGCAAAGAAGCCGGAAAAAGGATTAACGGCCGAACCGTATAGAAAACCACATAGATCAGCGCCGCTCGCAACAGACCAAACTGCTCAAGCCAGGATTCAAGAAGATGGGGGACCTGTTGCAGGGGTGTGCCGGAACGCCACCAGGAGAAGAGGGCAAAGAGGAATATAATGAGCCAAATAGCGGCCAGTACTTTTTTAACTTTAGCCATGGAAATAAAAGTTGACAAATATCATCTCATTTTTGACCAAAAAGCGTTTTTGACCGCCGATTTCGTCCGGAAATGTTGGCCTGCAGATTGCTTAACAGGGGACCATGAAAAAAACTATCATGATTTTCATCACCATCCTGTTCGCAGCATCTCACGCCCCTGCCGAGGTATCCGGTTTTGACAACAACCCGGATGGCGCCAGGCTCTATCAGGAAAACTGTGCCCGCTGCCACGGCAAACTGGCAGAAACAAGGATCCCGGATCGTCGCGCCGGCCGAATCGCCTCGGCAATCAAAAACCTCGGTGCCATGGCCAACCTGAAACATCTCAACGCACTGCAGATTGTCGAAATTTCGAAGGCTCTTAAAAGTGAACCAGAAAAATTAGCCCGTCGCTAGCTTTCGTCGCCCCACCCAGTATCGGGCAAACTGGAAAGCGGTGCGACCGCAACGTTTGCTCTTTTCACGCGACCAGTCAATTGCAGTTTTTTCCAGCTCTTTATCCCATTTGAAATCAAGCTGGTTCTCTTCGGCAAGAATTTCAATACACTGTTGCACCACCCGCAGGTAATGCTCCTGCGAAAACGTCCGGAAAGAGACCCAGAGGCCGAAGCGGTCAGACAGGGAAATCTTCTCCTCAACCGATTCGCCATGATGAATTTCATTGTTCACCATCTTGGCCCCGAGATTGTCAGTCATATACTCAGGGATCAGATGCCGACGGTTCGAGGTTGTGTAGATCAACACATTGGCCGGGGCCGCGTAAACAGAGCCATCGAGGGCGCTCTTGAGCATCTTGTAGGTGATTTCACCCTGTTCGAACGAGAGATCGTCACACAGGAGGATAAAACGATAGGGGGCATCCTTGATGGCGGCAAAAATCTCCGGCAGGTAGACCAGATCGTTCTTGTCGACTTGAATAATTCGCAGCCCCTGCTCGGCATAACGGTTCAGCAGCGCTCGCACCAGTGATGACTTGCCGGTGCCGCGAGTCCCCCAGAGCAGGACATTATTGGCCGGGTAGCCGGCGATGAACTGGCGGGTATTTTCCTCAACGATCGCCTTTTGCTCATCAATACCGAGCAGGTGATCGAGATCCGTTTTATTGATATCGATGATCGGTTCGAGATAACCGGAAAAAGAATGGCGTCGCCAATTGGCCGCCGGGCATTCCTTCCAGTCAATTTCAGCGACCGGTTTCGGCAGTAGCTGTTCCAGAGAGGTCAGAACGCGGTCGAGCTTACTGATCATTTCCGGTGGCAGGTTCATTTGAGCTATCGCTCCCCGTCAATCAGATTCTTGTTTTCTGAATCAGCGCCAGATCTAGCAAAACCAGGGCTGCCATGCTTTCAACTATCGGCACTGCCCGCGGCAAAACGCAGGGGTCATGTCGGCCTTCGGCTTCGAGGGTGGTTTCATTGCCATCGATATCGACTGTTTTCTGCGGCAAGCCAATGGTTGCCGTCGGCTTGAAGGCGACCCGAAAGACCACCGGCTCACCATTCGATATGCCTCCCTGAACCCCGCCGCTGTTGTTGGTGACGGTCCCGAGACGATCCCCTTTTTTAATGAACGGGTCGTTGTGCTGTGAACCGCGCAGCCGGGTCCCGGCAAAACCAGAGCCGATTTCAAACCCCTTGGTCGCCGGCACCGAGAGCATCGCCTGGGCCAGGCGCGCCTCAAGCTTATCGAAAACCGGTTCACCCAAACCAACCGGGACATTGCGGCAGATACAGGTAATCACACCACCAAGTGAATCCTCAGCGGCCTTGGCATCGACAATCACCTGTTCCATCTCCTTGGCCGTCTCGGCATCGGGACAGCGGACAATGGTGCTGTCGACCTTGGCGCGATCAAGGTGATCGATGTCGATCTCGGGTGCATCGATATGGCTGATCGATGTCACACAGGCGACAATTTCGACACCGAATTTTTCCCGTAATATTTTTTCAGCAATCGCCCCGGCAGCAACCCGACCGATGGTCTCGCGGGCTGAGGAACGTCCGCCGCCACTTGAGGCATGAATGCCGTATTTCATCTGATAGGTATAATCAGCATGTGAAGGTCGGGGGATCTGCGACATGCTGCCATAATCTCCCGGTCGCTGATCCTTGTTGTCGACCTTGAGGCCAATCGGCGTGCCAAGGGTAATCCCACCTTCGGTCCCGGAGAGGATCAACACCTGATCCGCTTCGTCGCGCGGCGTCGTCAAGTGACTCTGGCCGGGACGGCGCCGAACAAGTTGGGGTTGAATGTCCGTCTCACTCAGTTGCATGCCGGGAGGGCAACCATCGATAATCGCGCCAACCGCCTTGCAATGAGATTCACCAAAAGTTGTTACCCGGAAAAGGGTCCCGAAAGTACTCGACATATCATTTCTCCAATAAGCTATTCAGAATTTTATGATGATACGTGAAACAGGCCGCTCTGTACAGCCCCGGCGCCCTAAAACGGTCGCAGCTGCAGAATCAGAAGATTGATCAGACCGATCAGAAAACCGAGCAGGCCACCAAACAGGTTGATGTATTTAAACTGCTCCTGCATGACACCGAGCAGTAGCCCCTCGACCTCAAGCAGGTCAAGCGCATTCACCTTGTTCTCGACCATCTGCCGGATATTGAGCGCATCGACCAATACCGGAATCTCTTTTTTCAAAACTTCAACCAGCTGCTGGTAGAGCAGCTCCTCCATCTCCTCGTAGACATCGGCCGGCAGTCGAGAGGAAAGGCGCCCGACAGACTTTTCGCAAAACATGACCCGCATTTGCCGACCAACCACATCACTGATACCAGCGGCAACCGCTTCACTGCGCGCGATTGTCAGGACTTTCTCGTCGAGCAAGGCCAGCGCCTTATCACGCCCGTTATTCGGCAGCATCGCATCGAGCAGGGCACCAAATGAGCGATTCTTGATCGACTGTACGCCTCTTTCGCCGAGTCCAATCAGGGTTTCTGTGGTTTTACGACTCTGGACAACCTCAACAATCCGGTCCCGCAGAAACTGCCGCATACCGTCGACTTTCTCATAGGGGAGTTTTTCGACATAATCGGCCAGCGGCTTTTCGAGGAAGCTCTCCAACCTTTCGCGAATCATGCCGGCGATCTCGGCCCGGGTCTTCTCCTCCTTCAACCAGAGGGCAACTTCTTCACTGATCTGATCAAGGGTGTCAGGAATCTTTGCATAAACTTTGTCGAGGTCAATGAAACCGCTCATCAGACCGGCCAGGCCCCCGAGCGAGTCGAGAAATTTTTCTATCCCCTGCCTGATGCTGCCCGTCAACCGCTGGCGGAAATCGGGATCATAGAGCATACCGCTGAATTTCTCCAGCATTGGCGGGACTTCTTTTTCCAACTGTGCAAGGAGGATCGTCACCAGGTCTTCCGGTAACAGGCTGCGTAATGGCTTGCTACTGCGCAACATGCGTCCGGTCTTTTCATCAACAAAATTCCCGACCGATGCGGCCAGCTCAGCCGACGAGAGATAGTCACTCAGCAGGCCGTCGG
>JBFFPW010000018.1:0-11499 GCA_041573815.1 Desulfuromonadales bacterium | reverse complement strand
CCCGGTTCAATCATCTGATCGGGTGAGATGCCATAATCGGTCTGTTCGTTTCGGACAAGGCCGAGAACTGTAGCGCCGGTCCGGGCCCGGAAATCGAGTTCGGCCAGAGACTTCCGGATACAACTTGCCGATTCAGAAATCTTGACAAACTCTATGTGTCCACCCTTTAAGGCCGTGAGGTAGCTTGAAAGATCCGATTTCTGTGCATCCGGCTGCAGCAGGGCATCGTAATGCTCCTGGCGTAAGATGGCAGCTGTCTGCAGGATCCGCCCTTCCGGCACCTTGAATCGTCGCAAAAGTGATGTTGCCAACTGCAGGCTTGCCTCGATTTCATCAGGAATCACTTCATCGGCTCCCGCTGCAATCAATTCCTCCATCTCCAGAACAAAACGGGTCCGGACGATAATATACAGATCGGGACTCACCCCCCTGGCCGCACGGACAATTCGGTTTAGCGAGGAGGGGTCATTGATCGCCACTACCATCGCTTCTGCCTGATCAAGATGGGCCGCATGCAAAACCTCCGGCGCCGCCGCATCGCCGAAAATCATCGATTCTCCGGCCGCTCGGGCCTTGCGGACAACTTCACTGTTCATTTCAAGATGGACATACTGCCGGCCCTCTTCGCGCAGGACTCTGGAAACACTCCGCCCGGAAATACCATAACCGGCGATCACGACGTGGCCTTTCATGGCCGCGACCTTTTCCTCGGTTTCCGATTCCACGACAGCGCTGGATCCGACCCAATCGGCAATGAAGTTGGCAAATGAGGTTGCTTTAGGAATAACCAGTGGAGTCGCCAGCATGGTCAAAGCAACAATTGACAATAGCGACTGGTAGACCTGGTCGGAAAAAAGACCGAGAAGAGAGGCCTGGCGCAGCAACACAAATGAGAATTCGCCACCCTGGAACAACAAAAAGCCACAGAGCAGACAGGTGCGTAGCGGGAACCGGGTCCAGACAGCTGCCAGACTGGCGGCCATCAGTTTGACCAGCGAGAACAGCAGGGTCAAGCCCAACAACAGCGGCCAGCTCTCAGCCAGGACATTGAGGTTGACAAACATCCCCATGGCTATAAAGAAAATCGCCATAAACGCATCACGGAACGGAATGATGTCGGAAAGCGCCTGATGGGAATAATCTGATTCAGCGAGGGATAAACCTGCCAAGAAAGCGCCAAGTTCCAGTGAAAGGCCCGCCTGATAAGTGAGCCAGGCGGTCCCCAGAACCAGTACCAGGACGGTGAGTCGAAACAGTTCAGCCGATCGGGTCTGCATCAGCTTGCGCAACATCGGTCGCAACAGGTAACGCGCCACGACAAACAAGCCCCCAAGGATCAGAGCGGAACGGATCAGGACATAACTGTTTAAAGAAATTTTACTGCTGGCAACAATAAAGGGGAGCAGCACAATAAAGATAACGACACAGAGATCCTGAAACAACAGAATCGCCAGGACCGTGCGACCGTGCGCCGAATCGACCTCACACCGCTCCTGCAAAATGCGGAGAACAATTGCCGTCGAGGAGATCGCCAAAGCAAAACCGATCACGATCGCCGCCCGAACCGGTAATCCGAGCAACAGGGAAAAACCGAATATCAAAACAGCACTCAACAGCAATTGGGTTGTTCCACTACGGAACATCAAATCCTTCAGCATCAGGATCCGCCGGAAAGAAAACTCGAGCCCAATAGTGAAGAGCAGAAGAATGACGCCGATTTCGGCCATTTTATCGACTTCATCCAGACTGCTGATCAGATGCAAACCGAATGGGCCGACCAGACAGCCGGTTATAAGGTAACCAACAATGGGTGAGATCCTGATCCGACTGAACAGGTAAGCAGTGACCAGGGCAAGGAGCAAAAGAACCAGCAGATCCTGAAGTACCGACAAATCGTGCATTGCATAGCCTTATACGTATAGGGAATCAATTATTTTTTTCAGTTTAGCAGATCGTGCTAAAGTTGGAAGGAACAAATGGTTGTTATACTGGTGAAAACGGGGACATCTCTTTTTGAAACCGGATTCCCCCTTTCATGAGAATGACATTACGCTACGAAAGCCAGGAAACATGTCGATTAAAAAACTGCTTATCATCAAATGCGGTGACACCATTCCGGAGCTGGCCGTCCGCAAAGGCGATTTTGAAGACTGGATCATTGCCGGGGCCGGATTGAAATCACCAGAAGTGCTAACCATCAACGTTGAAAAGGATGAACCTTTGCCCACTGCGGGTGAACTATCCGGCGTTATCATTACCGGTTCACATGCCATGGTGACTGAGCATCGCCCCTGGAGTGAAAAGACAGCAGTCTGGCTAGCATCCGCCGTTGGGAAAATTCCGGTCCTCGGCATCTGTTATGGCCATCAACTGCTCGGCTATGCTCTCGGCGGCAAAGTTGCCGACAATCCGGCCGGCCGGGAAATGGGTATGGTCGATATCAGGTTTTCAGCGGCAGCAACTGAGGATGCATTGCTGGGAGAATTCAGTTCAGGGATTAAAGCCCCGGTCAGCCACAAACAATCATTGATCGAATTGCCACCGTCTGCGGTCCACCTGGCCAGCAGCACCCGGGAGCCAAACCAGGCATTTCGCCATGGTGATTCAGCCTGGGGTCTGCAGTTCCACCCCGAATTTGATATTGACATCAGCAACGCCTACATCGATTACTGCCACGACCTGCTGGTCGATGAGGGACAAATTCCCGGTGAGATTAAAAAAAGCTGTCATGATTCGGACAGTGGCACAGCGATTCTGCAGCGTTTCGGGGAAATCATTCGAGCTTGACAGAGCCTGAACGACAATTCATAGTGCAGCATCTATTTGCAAGGCAACATCCCACGGTGGAGAGGCTGCAGGCCTGTGCTAATCAAGAATGAACATACCAGAGGCATGCTTCTGACTCTGACTGCGGTCTTTATTCTGAGTCCTGACGCCCTTCTGGTCCGGCTGATTTCGGTCGATTCCTGGACTCTGCTGTTCTGGCGTGGCCTCCTCTCCGGCAGTACCCTCCTGGTCTCCTTGCTGTTACTGTATCGACAGCAGCTGGTACAGATGATCCGGGCGACCGGGCGACTCGGGTTTCTTTCAGCCGGGGCTGCCGCCACTGGCAACATTTTTTTCGTCTGTTCCCTGCGCCAGACGACAGCTGCCAACACTCTGGTCATCCTTGCCGCAACCCCCCTGCTTGCGGCCCTGGCCAGCCGGATTTTCATCAAAGAGAAAGTCCCCCGACGAACCTGGCTGGCGATCAGCACCGCCTTTATCGGTATTCTTGTCCTTTTTTCCGGCAGCATCGGCAGCCAATCCCTTTTTGGTGATTTTCTGGCATTCTGCGCTGCCTGCTGCTGGGCCAGTACACTCGTTATCGTTCGGGCCGCCCGCCCTCTCAACATGATTCCAGCCAATGCTTTCGGTAATCTCCTGGTTGCGCCGATCGTCCTTCTGTTCGGAGCGACACCCCTGTCGGTACCGACAACCGATTACGGGTTGCTACTGATTCTCGGTATCCTTGTGCTTCCACTTTCCTATGCCCTGATCACCCTCGCGCCCCGTTTACTGCCAGCACCGGAAGTCAGCCTGACCTTGTTGCTCGAGACTCTGCTCGGCCCCTTCTGGGTCTGGTTAGTCGTGAACGAAGAACCGACCATGGCAACCGTCGCCGGTGGAGCATTAATTATCGGCACTCTGGTTGTTCACACCCTGACCAGCATGCGCAGTCCGCAAAACTTCCAGCACTAGGCTCCGTTTCTCTCTTGACATAAAACCCTGTCATGTCAGATAGTTATATTTCTGATCGTGTAAGAATTCCAGACGCAACCTGAACCGGGGCGATATGGACACGGATCACCAACTGCCACAATCTGACCTGATCCAGGCTGACAACACCCCCCTTTCTGATGCTTTTCTCAGAAGTGCCGTTCCCTACTGGCTGCTGACACTGGTGGCGCTGCTTCTGGCAGGCGCCCTCTATCCCTTAAGCCGATATAACTATCTTCTTTTCCACACCCTGGTCGAAACCTTTTTCATTGCCGTCGCTTTTACGGTTTTCAGCATCGGCTGGAATGCCCGTAAATTTATCCGCCATAATAGCCTGATGCTGCTTTCCATCGCCTTTGTTGTTATCGGCAGCATCGAAGTGATGCATTCTGTCTCCTACAAAGGGATGGGCATTTTCCCCGGGATTGAAGCCAATGTCGCGACCCAGCTCTGGATCGCCGCCCGGGCCCTGGAAGCGATTTCCTTTCTGGCTGCCGCTGCCATTCTGAACTACAAAAAACTGGTCTCCCCGTGGGTCCTGCTTGGATCGTCTATCGTAATCGGCATTCTGGTATTGGCGACCATATGGCCACTTGGAATTTTCCCTGACTGTTACACCGATGAGGTCGGCCTGACCAGATTTAAAATCTTCTGCGAGCATGTTGTTTCGCTCTTGTTCGGCCTGGCGATCCTGCTGTTCTGGAAAAACCGGGACTGTCTCGACCGGCGGGTACTCCACCTGCTGACATCTGCCATTGTTTTCTCCATTCTCGCTGAGCTGGCGTTAACCCTTTATACTGATATTTACGGCATCACCAATTTCCTCGGCCATTTCTTCAAGTTCATTTCTGTCGTTCTCATCTACCGGGTTCTTGTTATCGGCACCTTGCGCTCGCCATATGCGCTGCTGTTTCGCGATATGCACCAGGCCAAGGAAGCGCTGGACCTCGAGCTGGTACAACGACGCAAAACCGAAGCAGACCTCCGGGCCGCCAACCGGGAGCTTGACGCCTTTGTCAGGACTGTCTCCCATGATTTACGCAGCCCACTAACGCCGATTATCGGGCTGCCGGAGTTGATGCTCGATCAGATGCAGGACAAGCTCGATGACAGGGCAAAAAAATCGTTGCAAGACATCCGCTATCAGGGTTTGCGGATGGCCCGCATTCTCGAGGATCTGTTGACCTTCGCCCGGGCCGGCCAGCTCATCGACGGCGTCGCATCAGCCAAAATAGACGACGTCGTTCAGAATGTCCTCGAAGACCTTGGCAGCCGAATCATTGCCAGCAATTGCCACATCGACCTGCAGGCCTTCCCCGATGTTGCTCTGCCACGAACCGCCCTCTTTCAGCTCTTTTCAAACCTGATCAGCAACGCTATCAAGTATGCTGGTGTGAACGGCAATCCAATTAGAATCGGCGGTGAATTAGAGACGGAGTTTGTCATGCTCTACGTCCGGGATCATGGGCCCGGCATTCCTGAAGAGCTCAGAGACCGAATTTTTGACGTCTTTTACCGTGGATCGGTTTCACAGGAAGAACCTGGCAGCGGTATCGGCCTGGCAACCGTGTTGAAAATAGCCAAAGGCCTGAACGGCGAAGCCTGGGTTGAAGAGACTCCTGGTGGTGGGTCTACGTTCCGGGTCAGGCTGCAGAAACCGGAGCCGGACCGGCAACAAAAACTTGATTTCAATAATCCCTGACGGCGGTTGACTTTGCAGGCGTGAAAATGCGATTATTCTCCCCCCTGCTGTCGTTATTGTTGATACGTGGGTGGCTATACGTGACACGTGTTGACTGGATTCGTTTATGAAAGAAGAAAAAAGAGCTTCCCGCTTCATTCTCAGAAAGCTGATCGCCTTCGGTATCGGCGCTCTGTTCTCTGTCCGCAAAACCCTGCGTTATACCAACAAACTCGATATTGAACATCCCTGCATCGTTGTCGGCTTTCATGATGAGATATTACCGACGATCGACACCTTGAAAGAGAGTAATTCGGTACAGATGGTTGCCAACAGCCATATCGGTTTTGGCCTGGCAGATGTTCTTCGATCCTGGGGATACACGCATATTATTCACGGCTCACCCGGCAAGAGCAGCAAACGCGCCTTCCTCAATCTGTTACGTGAAATTAAAAAAGGCAAAACTGCCTTTGTCGCCCCCGATGGTTCGCGCGGTCCACGCCACGTCATGAAAGACGGTGCCGTCTTTCTCGCCAAACAGGGGAAAGTGCCACTCTACATTATCAGTCCCAACTACAAAGGGATCCGCTTCCGTTTCCTCTGGGACAAATTCCTGCTTCCATACCCGTTCGCCAAAGTCACCTTTCGCTATGAGCGGATTGAGATTCCGGCCGATGCCTCAAAAGAGGAGTTGGAAGTAATTCGGGCGGATGCCGAGAAGCGACTCGAGGCGATCTGTAATCCCTGCTAAAGATCAATTTTGGCCACAGATCAGGTCTGATAAAGACCGATAAAGTCAAATACGTAAAAGACTAAAGGGAACGCAGATAAACGCTGAAAAGGCATGATTTAAAGTAAAAGTACTGTTAACAGAGATGGACAGGATAGATAGGATGGACAAGAAAGGTTATAAAGTCTGGATTCCCGATCGGAGTCGGGAATGACCATTAAATTAGAGACTTTGACTGACACCAGTCGCTCTTAAGCAGAATAACTCCAACCCGCCACCTTGAACGACAACTGGCCGCAACCACCACGAAGACACCCAGTGATCGACTCAAGTCGATCTCCCATGTAATTCAGCTCAATCAGAGGCAACCAGAACCGCACATAAAGCCCTCCGCAGGAGAGCTGTTTCTTTGGTTCGTTTCTTTATAGCTCAATAAAGAAATGAACCCGGCGTGTGGGGCCGGAACCCCACGACTTCAAAGATGTTGTCGGGAAAAGTCAAAGCGTAAATCCCTGTCATTCCCGACCTGATCGGAAGTCCATTTTCTTCTGACTTTTTCGACCCACGACGAAGCCCCCGGGAATCTACAAACCAACAATCCCCCGCATCACCTCTCCACACCCTGCACGGAACACAAGATCGGCGAGATGATCATACGGCGTTTCGGTCCGGTTGATAAATATCAAGTTCGCTCCCCCCTGCGCCGCTACCGCCGGAATCAAGGCCGCCGGCTGAACTTCAAGTGAAGAACCGATCATGATCATCAGGTCACACCCCTGGGCCACCTCAAAGGCGCGGTTCATTTCCTTTTGCGGCATCGCCTGACCGAAAGAGATCGTATCGGGTTTGATCGCACCACTGCAACGATCGCATTCAGGGTCAAGTTCATCGGCTTCAAGTCGAACCTGGATATCTTCAATGGGCCACATCTTGCCGCAATCGAGACAGCTGGCCGTCAGGTTGGTCCCATGTAGTTCGATGACATCATCGTTGCCGGCTTTTTGATGCAGGCCATCGATATTCTGGGTAATAATCGTCTGCAACTTTCGCTGCTGCTGTAGTCCGGCCAACGCTTTATGGGCGGCATTCGGCTGCGCTGCTAACAATTCCGGTATCAACTCCCGGCGCATTTCCCAATATTCCATTCGCGCTTCGTGGCTGGCGACAAATTCCTGGTAGGTAACAATTCGATAACGATCCCAGAGCCCACCGGTTGACCGAAAGTCGGCCAGACCGGACTCGGTCGAAATCCCGGCGCCGGTAAAGGCAACGATTCGCTTTGCCTTACCGATGAGCTCAGCCCCTTGTCTGAATTTGTCGTTCATTGCCGCTCCTTGCAGGATCATTAAAGATCGATGATAATAGCAAATGACGGAATAACAGTTTTTCCAGATAGAAGTATAGCAAAAGGAGCCCGAAAACGTGTCGACATCGATTCTGAATCATCCCTTGATCACAGAGCGTTATTTTTTCCCACGCCAGGAATCCTTTGCTGACCCCTACTGGATCGATTGTGATGATGCCCGACTCGCCTGTCACTACACCGAAGTTGATCCACAGGCGTTGACCATAGTCCATTTCCACGGCAACGGAGAAATTGTCGCCGACTACATCGATTTTCTGCCGCCACTTTTCGCTCGATTCGGTTGCAACTGCCTGTTAGCTGAATTCCGCGGTTACGGCATGTCGTCCGGGCAGCCGGAACTGGGACGAATCCTCGATGACACCAACAGGCTTCTCGACGGCCTGCCAGCGCCAGCAGAAAAAACTGTTTTCTTTGGCCGATCCGTCGGATCAATTCCAGCTTTGCATGCGGCATCATTGTGGCCTGAAGCCGCCGGGCTGATTATTGAAAGTGGCATTGCCGATGTTCTGGAGCGGCTATTGCTTCGGGTTGATCCGGCTGAATTGGGGGTCAGTCTTGCGCAACTACAGCAGACAGTCGATGATGTCCTTGATCAGAAAAAGAAGATATCGACTTTTCTGGGGCCGATCCTGATCATGCACACGGCCCATGATGGTCTGGTCGATGTGGAGCATGCTGAAAATCTATTTGAGTGGGGCACGGGACCAGACAAGACGATGGAAATCTTCCAGCGGGGCGACCATAACAGTATCATGATGGTCAATGCGGAAGCATATTTTGGTTTGGTCGCTGAATTTCTGGAAAAACTCCGATAAAGTCAAGCGATCGGCAACTGAAAGTGGACGCGGGTCCCTTTGTCTGGGCGGCTTTCCAGCTGGATAGTCCCCTGGTGTTCTTCGATGATATGCTTGACAATGGTCAGGCCAAGACCGGTCCCCTTGACCGCCTTGTCAGCATTGTCGCCCCGGTAGAATTTATCAAAAGAATGTTCGACCTGTTCCGGTGTCATACCGATTCCTTCGTCGGATATTGACAACATATAGCCCCTGGTTGTCGTTTTGCCGACAATGCCGATTTCACTTTGAGGCTCAGAGTATTTAACGGCGTTGCTGAGAAGGTTCTCCAGCACCTGGGCGATCTTTTCCGGATCAGCCATCACCAGCAACTCGGGGTCATCGAGGTCAATGGTGAATTGCCGGTCAACGACCCGCTTCTGATACTGCTTCAATATCGGAGTAAAAAGGGTCTCCACGGCAACCTTCTCGATGAAAAGCTCCAGACCTCGCCCCGATTCAATGCGACTGATGTCGAGCATATCATCGAGCAAGCGGGAGAGGGCGTCGGCTTTTTCGTAGATCGCCTGAGCATACTCTTTGCGGTCAGTATCGCTTCCAATGTTGTTATCCAGAAGTAATTCACTGAAGCCGAGGATGGTTGCCAAAGGGGTTCTTAATTCATGCGCCGCCACAGAAATAAAATCACTTTTCAACCGGTCCATACTCCGATCCCGCGTGACATCCCGCGCCAGAAAAATCATCCCCTCATAACGCCCCTGAGGATCGACCAGGACTGAACTACGGGCCTGCATAACCAGGGATGACGGGTTGTTTTCGTCGCCGATTTCAAAATCGAACTGAACACCACCTTGCTTTTTACGCAAAACCTCCACGACCTTGTCACGCATCGAACCAAGCCAGATCGCCGATGATACTTTTTTGCCAAGCACCTCGGCGGGATTCAGTCGCAACAGAGTGTAGGCACTTTCGTTCATAAGAAGGATATTGTCGGCGGCGTCAACGACAATCAGGGCATCATCAACCGACTGCATAACACCGTTTATCCGATCATTGGCCTGACGCGATTCGGTCAGGGTTTCTTCCAGAAGTTTCTGACGATCCTTCTGCTCGGTAATATTCTGCAGGATACTGACCATGCCGAGCAACTGACCATCCTCTTTTTTCAACGGGACCGCATTACAGATGAAAACGCGCTTCTTTTCTGATGTTTCGTCAAGGACTTCCCGACCCAGAACAGCCCGATGTTCAACCAGAACTTCTTCGTCAACGGCCGCAAGGGTCAATCGGAACTCGGCACTCCAGTCAAGCTCAGCGTCGACCTTGCCAGCGATCGCCTCTTCGCTACTGCCGGCCAGCTTCGCATAACCGATATTGCAACCAATATATACACCGTCAAGATTCTTCCAGGCGACCGAGGAAGGTATATTGCTGATGAGATTTTCCATCAGCCGTTTTTGTTGATCAAGTTGGGAGGTCCGCTCAACAACCCTTTTTTCAAGATCATCATGCGCCTTTTTAAGCGCCTGCTCAGCGGCCCTTTTCTCCCCGATTTCAAGGCCCAGCTGTGTGTTGGCTTCATGCGTTTTATCAATTTCATCCAGCAGTTTTTGCCGGGTGTTTTCCAGGGCATGTTCAGTCCGGCCAAGTATCGTATAAGCCGAAGCATAAAGACCACCACCAAGCAAAATGCAAAAAATAGTGACCAGAACAATCGCAAATCGGTGATCGTTCAATGTATCGTGGGCATTCTGCAGGACAAGCATCACGCCAACCTGAGTATTGCTGGCATCAATCAACGACAGGTAACGCCCTCGATATTGCTGATTATGGAGCGCAGCCGTAACAACCTGCGAACCGGAAAGATAGGGCTTTGAGCTGTATTGATCAATCCTGCCGACAAGATGCGCTTCGGTGACTGCCGTAACAACATGCTCCGGCAACAAATCCCAACCGGCACTGCGGCCAAGCATCTGCCGGCCCTCTTGCCAGGCTTCCCTTTCAAGGATTTGTTTCCTGATCAGAATGGCCACCTGAGAATCTGTCTGTACCGCGATTTTCTCCAGCAGTGGCTCAATCTCTTCTCCGAGCTCAATAAACCCGATCAGTCGTTCATTATTAAACCAGGGGACAACGACCCGCAAAGTAAAGGTGCCCAAAGGGCCCATTTCGGCGCCGGCAGCAACCTGAATGCCGCTGCGTGCCTGCTGCATGGTCAACCGTTCAATCTGATCCCCATACCGCTCCGGCTTGTGTACCCGCAGGAAGTTGACCCCTTCGTTGGTGTGAAAATAAAAATGGGTGATGTTCTGGTCGCGCAGAAGCTCGCGAAAAATTGGGCTCGATTTCTCCTGGAGCAACTGCCGATCCATACGCATCATTGCCTGTGCCAGTGCCTTGTCCCTTTGAATCTGGCTGACAAAACTCTGCATGACGATTGATCGCTCCCGCAACAGATCCTGGTAGAGCCTTTCTACTGAATTGAGATGGTCATCGAGTTGTCTGGAGAGTTCCCGCTGCAGGTAAACCTGAAATACACCCAGAAAAAGAACCAGAAAAATGACCAGCGTTGTCCCAAGGGGCAAGAGGACCCGCCGGCGGATATTCTGTTCGGCTGTTGGTAATCTGTCTGGCAAGTGTATGCCCCCACTGAATCTAGTTATTTTTCTACAAAACCGACCAACGGCATCTGGTGAAAAAGGCCTCTGATTGAATATGCAACGATCACGCCATTTGTTAACGACAGCAAATGTTGGAACATTTCAAAATATAACTGATTTTTTGAGTATTTGCAGAGTTGAGATTAATTACTTCAGATTTTCCGTGGTGCAAAAATCGCAACAACAATCAGGACGGCTCTTTCTGGCAACAGAGCACAGACGGTCTGTTTTATTTGTCCGATCCGAAAAACCCGATAGCCTTCAGCTCAAGCGGGTCGATCACAGGACAAATCATTCCATACCGTAGTCAAAATTAAACAGCGATGTTGCCGGAACAGGCCGGTCGGCCGCGTAAGCGCTCAGCAAGGTTTTCCCCTGGGGCGAAAATGCTGAGATGTGTGAAAGGTCCAGAGTGAAATGGTGCAAGCCTGCTGACCGCAGAGTTTGCAGTTGTCCGAGTAACGAAAAATCAGTTTCAGCCGAAATGGTCGAAATCTCTTTCTGCCGTT
>JBFFPW010000017.1:0-11532 GCA_041573815.1 Desulfuromonadales bacterium | reverse complement strand
GCAACCGGCTTTACCCTGAAGAGTTCAAACATTGCCCAGATCCAGACCGAAAAGAGTTGGAGCCCGGCAACAGCCCTGAAAGTCTGGCGTACACAGATACGAAAACTGGTAAACGACGTATTACCATCCGAGACGGCCCCTTTCGTCAATGCTTTGGCAATCGGTGATCGCGGAGCAATGTCGATGTCCCAACGGAAGCTTCTTGCTGAAAGCGGCCTTGCCCACCTTTTCGCCATCTCCGGTCTACACCTGGGTCTCGTCGCCACGTTGCTTTATCTGGGATTCAGGAGTGTCTACCTGAGAATCTTCGCCCACCGGCTCGGAATTCCGGCCCGGCGGTTGCTCCCACCGTTGCTGCTGCCGATCCTTTATGGCTATATGATTCTCACCGGTTCAGCCATTTCAACCGTACGGGCACTTCTCATGCTTGCTGCAGTGACAATTCTCTGCGTTATCTCTCGCCGAGCCAGGCCGATTGATGTTCTGGTTGCTGCCGCCTTCCTGATTCTGGCAGTCGATCCGTTGGCTCTGTTTGAACCATCCTTCCAGCTATCGGTTGCCGGCGCCGGAGGCATCATCCTGTTGTTGCCGGTTTGGCAGCCCTATTTAGAAAAAACACCTTTTATTATCCGCTACAGCCTGACGTTGTTTGCCGTCACCCTGTCGGCAAGTCTGGCAACGCTGCCATTTGTTTTGATGCATTTCCACACCCTGGCGCCAGCCGGACTTATTTTAAACCTTTTGGCCGTACCGCTGGTCTCGCTGATCCTGGTGCCCCTGGCACTGGTTGCAATCGTGCTATCACTCATCAACCCGGCGGCATCCGCTTTCTGTTTTCAGCTCATCTCAGCGATTCTGGCTCCATTCATCCAGCTTATCGAAAAGACCCTTGCCATAGACCTTTTCAGCGCCAGAACAATATTCCTGTCGCCATCCTGGTTTATCACTGGCTCTATCCTGATCCTGGCCACCGCTTGTTTTAAACATTTTCCACGTAAAGCAAAGTACATGGTGGCGACGATAGTCGTCAGCCTGGCCCTGGCCTCCGTTCCGGGCATCGCCAATAAAAATGAGCTGACCGTTTTCGCGCTCGATGTCGGGCAGGGTGATGCGACGATATTGCAAATGCCCAACGGCAAAAACTATCTGGTTGATGGTGGTGGCCTTTACAGTGAAAGATTTGACACCGGAGAGCGTCTGGTTGCTCCAGCTCTGGGGCATCTTGGAATCGATCAACTTGATGCCGTCATTCTCAGCCACGACCATCCAGACCACAGAAAAGGTCTGGTCTACGTTCTGGAAAACTTTCCAGTAAAAGAGTTCTGGTGCTCAATGACGGAAACAAAAATTCATCCGTCACTACTCAAACCGATAAAAGAACAGCAGATACAGATCAGACAGTTCCAACCCGGTTGGCATCAGATTGGCATCAAGAACAATCTGCAAGTTTTCGTACCCGGAAACGCCTCAACCCGATTGAACGACCATTCCCTTGTTCTCTATGCCCGGCACGATTCAGATGGCCTTATACTGACTGGTGATCTTGAAAATGCCGGCATTCATGAACTGGCTGCATCCAGCGTTCCGGGGCCGGTCACCTTGCTGAAACTTCCACATCACGGTAGCCGCAAATCCGACCCGTCATTGCTGTTGAATAAATACCGGCCAAAACTTGCATTCAGCTCAGTCGGTAACAATAACCGCTATGGCCTTCCACACTCAACGGTTCTGGCAACATTAACAAATGCCTCTATTCCCCTTCAGCGCACCGATCGAGACGGAACAATCAGACTGGTGTCAAAGGGACAGGGCTGGGCCATAACACACTGGAAAAACGGGCTTTTTCGTTGACAGGCAAGCTTGGGCTCTGATAGTTTAATTAGGTTTAATATGCATATTCCAGAGGGGTTAAAATGACACAAGCAACAATCCTGGTTGTTGACGATGAATTATTTTTTCTCAAGTTATATTCCGAGCTTCTCGAATCACCGGACTACAACCTTGAGACAGCGTCGTCAGGCGAAGCGGCCATTGAACGGATGAAATCTGGCGATATCGACGTTGTCATGACCGATATGATGATGCCGGGAGTCGATGGACTGGAAGTTCTCAGAGCCAGCCGCAGTCTGACCAACCCACCCGATGTCATCCTGGTTACCGGACATGCGACGACCGAAAGTGCGATTCAGGCACTCAAGAACGGCGCCCGCGATTACATCACCAAACCTTTCAACCCTGACGAATTGCGACACCTTGTGCACACCTGCATTGAGCAACGTCGTTTGCTGAATGAAAATAGTGCGCTTAAAACCCAGATTCAGCTTTTCCAGAAAGGACAGAACCTGGCATCGCTCATCGACCTCGATCGCCACATGCCTCAGGCAATCAGTTCTCTTCTGCACGAACTCGGTGGCGGCCGCGGAGTTGCCTTTCTTTATGACAACAACCGCTCCCCCGAGTTAAAAGCCTGCTCCGGCCTGACTGAGGATGAAGGAATGGCCCTGGCGCAGTCCCTTTTCCCCGGAATTAAACAGAACACTGGCTTGAAGTTCTTGTCAGACGACGATTTCAGCATCTCTCCCGGATGGCCCGGCGGGGTTCAGGCTATCGGCACACTTCCTCTAGCCTGCCAGGGTGACCGCAAGGGCGCAATTATACTTTGCAATCCGGCTGGCGAGAACTTTTCAGAAAATGCCCGCAACGAGAATCTGGTTTTTCTGGCTGAGCAGATTGGTCTCGGCTTTGAGAATGCCTATCGCTTTCTCGGTGCGCGGGAATTGATTTACACGGATGATTTGACCGGCCTTTTTAACCATCGATATCTGCATATGGCCCTGGAAAAAGAGATCAGCCGCGCATCCCGCTACGGCCTGAAATTCTCGATCATCTTTCTCGACCTTGATCACTTCAAGCAAATCAATGATACCCACGGGCATCTGGCCGGCAGCAAGGCACTGTCAGAAGTTGCTGGCGTTTTGCGTGAGGCTGTCCGCGAAGCTGACACCCTGTTCCGCTACGGCGGTGACGAATTCACCGGCTTGCTGGTTGAGACCGACACCGAAGGTGCTAAAATTGCGGCAGAAAGAATGCGTTCAGCTATTGAAAGGACCACTTTTTTGCAAGAAGAAGGGATAAACGCCAAGGTGACGGCAACCATAGGCTATGCCACCTACCCCGATGACACCAGCAACAAATTCGACCTGATTGACATGGCCGACCACGCCATGTTTGACGGCAAGAAAGTTCGCAATACCATCAGAGCTGTTGGACAAAACGGAGATTGACTCTACGCATGAAACTTTTTTCTCGCCTCGGTCTTGCTACGACCTGCATCATTATCTGCCTGACGGTGCTCCCGGCTGTTGGGGCAACGTCGACTGACCAAAGTTCCATCATCGAGCGTTATCGTCTGTCTCTCGAAATTGACCCTGACAACCCGACATTGCATTATTTTCTTGGCATCGCATTGATCCGCGAGGAACAGACAAAAGAGGGACTGAAAGAACTCCGCATCGCCTACCCGGCCTACACAGATTCTATTGAGATGCAATACAACATGGGGCTTGCCTTCTCCAAACTTGGCGACCCGGACAGTGCCATGCTCTACCTCGAACAGGCTGAAGCCCTTGGCGCCCTGGACTCTCCCGATGTCTTTCCGCTTATTAATGCTTATTACAATGTCGGCCTGACTTATCTGGAAAACGACAACCTGTCCGAAGCCGAACATATTTTCAACAGAGTCCTGCAACTTGACCCGACAAGAGTCGAAGTCTACCGTCTGCTTGGCGACATTGCTGCCCGCAGCAACAGAAGCGAGAATGCCCAGAAGTATATTGCAAAATATCTTGAGCACTACCCTGACGACCAATCAGCCCGAGATTACCTCTATGCACTCTATTTCAACCGCGCACTGAAACAACTCGGCAACAACGACACAGATAATGCCCGGCAATCTTTTCTCAAGGCATACGAATTAACTCCGGACAGCCCCCTGGTCCTCTATTATCTCGGCTCGCTCGACTACAACGCCGGCAACCTTGATTCGGCGATCGACAAGCTCCGGCTCGCCTTTCCGAATGCGCCTGAAGAGTTGGGCAACAGCACTCGAGCAATGCTTTACAATTGCGCCCTGCAACTCACCCAAAGCAAACAATGGGACAAGGCCCTGAAGGCCATGGAGCCCCTCATTGAAGGGAAGGCCCCCCGGACCAAAGACTTACTTTTAACCGGCAACATATATCTGCAACAACAAAACTTTACAGCCGCCCGGGACATTTATCTGCAGGTGTTAGCCCATGATCCGTCCAATTCCAAAGCACTCATCAACCTGACCAATGCCGAAAACGGCGCGGTTGACAGTCTGTTCAATAAAGGCCGTAAACAGTTCCAGAAGGGTGACTACAACAACGCCCTAAAAACATTCAATACCGTTCTGGCCATCCGTCCAGATGAACATCGTAGCCTTTCCTACAAAAAGAAGGCCCTGAGTC
This sequence comes from Desulfuromonadales bacterium, assembly GCA_041573815.1. Taxonomy (GTDB): domain Bacteria; phylum Desulfobacterota; class Desulfuromonadia; order Desulfuromonadales; family UBA2294; genus BM707. The sequence continues at coordinate 7,042 of JBFFPW010000017.1, read as the reverse complement.
GAATGGCTGCTGATGTCACCGGCGCTTTTAACGAAGCAAAACGCGCCCTGCAACGCAAGGATTACCTGACCGCTCTTACTCTGGCCAACCGTGGCCTGGAAATGCAACCGGAAAACATGGAAGGCAAGAATCTGCGGCGTGATGCATTGAAGGAACTGGCGAAAGAAATCGAGCAGCTCCTAAATAACGGCAAGGCACTACTGGCGCGAAACGATTACAGCGGAGCTGAAGCCCAATTCATCAAGGTCGTCAAACTTGACCCGGACAACAGTCAAGCGTTATCCGGATTAAACAATATTGCCCAGAAAAAGAAACAGAACGCATTGCTCTCTGTCAAACAAGGCAACCAGGCACTCGATGAAGGCAAGTTAAAAGACGCAAAAACTGCATTCAACGCTGCCCTGATTCTTTCCCCGGAACTTCAGGAAGCTAAAGATGGTCTGAGTAGACTGGAATCACTGATCGGATCAATGATTTCCCAGGAAGTCCAGTGGGGTCGACGAGCCAAGAGCGCTGGCCGGCTGGATCAGGCAAAAACGCACTTTCGCAACGCCCTCGAATTAAAAAATTCACCTGAAATACGCCGTGAACTTGCAGCTGTCGACCAGGCCCGCAACAGCAAAATTGACTCACTGCTTGCCGCTGCCCGTAAATCAAGAACAGCCAAGGACTACCCCAAAGCGAGGACGCTTTACAGACGCATTCTCGATTTCAACCCGCAACATGCTGCACAGGCAGAACTTGATGCACTCGAATCAGAAGCCTCAGCCTCAATAGCCACAGCATTGAATGAAGCCCGCAAGCATATGCTGAACAAAAAATATCAGGCAGCCCTTGTAAAATATCGGCAGGCACTTGACCTTGACCCGGCGAACAAGGATGCTCTCGCCGGACTCGAAAAAGGTCGCAGCGAACTGAAATCGACGATTAACTCTCTTGTCGCTTCGGGAAAAACCGCGCTGGATAAAGGCGACTTCAAAACGGCCGAAACCAGCTTCAATAAAATCCTGACTCTTGATCCTTACAACACTGAGGCCAAATCGGCCCTGCAACGCCTTGACAAAATACGTCTGGCCGGTGCCAAGTCAGGTGATGAGAACCAGCTATACTTGCGTGGCATAGAGCTCTACACCAAGGGCAAATATGCCGAAGCAGTTTCTGCCTGGGAGCAAGTACTGATGCTTTCACCAAGTCATGCCAAGGCCAAGATGAACATCGAAAAAGCCCAGCGCAAACTGAAGAAAATCAAGGAGTTCCAGGGTGGCTAAAAGACCCCACAGCTCTAAACTCCCCAAAATTGGGTTCTTCTCCAGTCTCCGTTTCAAGTTCGCCTTGACCATGGCGATCTTCAGCGGGCTATTGATGCTCGGCGTTATTTTCATGCTGGAACAGAATTTTCGCGAATCACTTATCCGCGAGAATGTTGAAAAAGGTCTCGGTATTGCTCGTGGAGTTGCCTTCAATGCGGAAGATCCTCTTCTGACCGGCGACGATCTCTACCTCTTCTCAGCAATCACTAACGCCACCCGTTCCCCCGGCATCCGTTATGCCATGATTGTCGACAACGAGTTAAAAATCAGGGCTGCCAGCGACGTGAGCAGCGTCGGTGGCACCTACCAGCTTCCGGCCCAGACCGAACTTATTGACAGTAAAAAAGACTATCAGGTCAAAAGACTCGGACGTGATGATGATGCCATCTATGACCTGCAGGTCCCGGTCTTTACCCTGGCGGACACTGAGGCACCGGTTCGACTCGGAGCCATCCACCTCGGCCTTTCGGATGAACTGGTCAACAAGGAGATTGTGGCGATGCGGTATCGCCTCGCTATCCTGACGGCCGTCGCTCTTATTATCGGGATCATCATCGCCTATGCCCTGGCCGGCGTATCGGTGCGACCGGTTCACTCTCTGCTTCGCGGTGTCCGGGCGGTCGGTGCCGGCAATCTCGATCAGAATATTGAAATTTACCGTAAGGATGAAATCGGCGTTTTGACGCAGGCGTTCAATGACATGACCGAAAACTTGCGCGAAAAGGAATTTATCAAGCAGACCTTCGAACGTTATGTCAGTAAACAACTGGTTGATCGAATGCTCAAACGCAAGGATGAAATCAAGCTCGGCGGTGAAGAGATGACGATCACCATCCTCTTCTCCGACATCCGCCGTTTTACTTCCATCGCCGAGCGGTTACCGCCAAAACAGGTGGTTGAGTTGCTGAATGATTATTTCACCCGGATGATCAACGTCGTCACCAAGTATGATGGTGTCGTCGATAAACTTATGGGCGATTCAGTCATGGCGCTGTTCGGAGTTCCTTTTCAGGGAAACGACGATACCATGCAGGCCGTTCGGTGTGCCATTGCCATGCAAAAAGAGGTCAAGGCGTTCAATAAAATAAGAACTGGCCAAGGCCTGCCGACCCTGGAAATGGGGATCGGCCTTAATACCGGCCCGGTCATTGCCGGCAACATCGGCTCCAAGGAGAGAATGGAATATACCGTTATCGGCGACAGCGTCAATGTTGCGGCTCGCCTGCAGGGTCTGGCCAAGCCAGGCGAAGTTCTCGTTTCCGAAACGACTTACAAACAGGTCAAGGGTAAAGTCCTGGCGACACCAACGGAACAAATGACGCTCAAAGGCAAAAGAATTCCGGTCGGCGTTTACCGGATTGACAGTCTCCTTGAAATCTGACAAGCTTCACCACCTTGATCGAAACCTGACGCCCTTCTCTTCCGGGGCGTTCATTCTTTACAAAGGGATTTAATTTGAGCATTACAGGCATAAAGGGGATGAATGATATTCTGCCAGAATCCGTAGCAACCTGGCAGTTTATCGAGGCAAACGCCCACCGCATTTTCAAGAGTTTCGGATTCAACGAAATCCGCGTGCCGGTTGTTGAAAAAACCGAGCTGTTCTGCCGATCGATCGGCGAGACAACCGATATCGTCGAAAAAGAGATGTACACCTTCAATGACCGCAGCGAAAACTCTCTTACCTTGCGGCCTGAAGGCACAGCGCCAGTGATGCGGTCACTGATCCAGCACAAACTCTACAATAGCGACCCGATTCAGAAACTCTACTACTTTGGTCCAATGTTCCGATACGAACGGCCGCAAAAAGGCAGGTACCGCCAATTTCACCAGATTGGCGCTGAAGTCATCGGTGTCGATGATCCGAAGATAGATGCCCAGGTCCTGGCGATGCTGGCCCATTTTTTCAAGGAAATCGGTATTAACGATGTTGAATTGCAGATCAACTCCCTCGGTTGCCCGGAATGCCGGCCATCGTACCGGGATGAGTTGATTGCTTACCTTGAGAAAAGGCTGGACAATCTTTGTGATGACTGCCGCCGCCGCTACACCACCAATCCGCTGAGAGTGCTCGACTGTAAAGTCCCAGGGTGCAAAGAAGCCACGGTAGACGCCCCCGACGTGATTGATCATCTTTGCACCGGATGTCGTGACCATTTTGACGCTGTCAAAGGGCACCTCGATACAATAAACGTCGATTATACGATCAATCCCCGCATGGTTCGCGGTCTCGACTATTACACCAAAACCACATTTGAAATGATCACCAACAACCTCGGTTCACAGAATGCTGTTGCTGCCGGCGGTCGCTATGATGGGCTGATCAAGGATCTCGGCGGACCGGAACTGCCCGGCATCGGCTTTGCCATGGGCGCCGAGCGCCTGGCCCTGTTGCTGCAAAACTCCGATGCAGCCGCCTCTGCCGACCCGCATATCTTTATCGCCGCACTCGGCGATCAGGCCAGCAACGAAAGTTTTCGTATTCTGACGGATCTGCAAAGAAGCGATATTCGCGCTGAAATGGATTACGCCGGCAAAAGCCTGAAGTCTCAACTTAAAAGAGCCGACAAGATAAGAGCGCGCTACACGTTGATTATCGGTGAAGATGAAATCAGCCAGGGCAAGGCGCAACTCCGTAATATGAACGACGGCAGCCAACAGGAAATCAATCTGAATGACATCGGAACAACTCTCACTGAACTGTTGACCGAGAGTTGAAATAACCTCTTGACGACAGATCACAGAAGATTATACTTGACCGCTGTCCGACATAAACAACCTTAAAAACTAGCGGCATGCCGCATGAAGATGGAGGAACGCTGTGAGCGACATTCTCGGCGACTGGAAAAGAACGCACTACTGTGGTGATTTGAGAGCTGAACACATTGGTCAGGAAGTCTGTCTGATGGGTTGGGTACACCGCCGCCGTGACCATGGTGGCCTTATATTTATCGACCTTCGTGATCGAACCGGTATTGGCCAGCTGGCGCTAGACCCGGATCGTGACCCGGACGCGCATGGCAAGGGCGAAGCGATCCGCAACGAATTCGTCATCGCCGCCAAAGGCAAGGTTTCTCCCCGTCCGGACGGTACGGTCAACCCGACGATGAAAACCGGTGAAGTTGAAATCGAGATTTCCGAGCTGAGAATCCTCAACCCGGCCAAGACTCCACCGTTTATGCTCGATGAATACACCGAGGTTGCCGAAAGTCTCCGCCTCAAGTACCGCTACCTGGATCTGCGGCGTGAATCCGTGCAACAGAACCTGATTATGCGGCACAAGGTCGCCCAGACAGTCCGGAACTATCTGACTGACAACAATTTTCTCGAGATCGAAACACCCATTCTGACCAAAAGCACCCCGGAAGGCGCCCGAGACTATCTGGTCCCAAGTCGCGTCAATCCCGGAAACTTTTACGCCCTGCCGCAATCACCACAGTTGTTTAAACAACTCCTGATGGTTTCAGGCTTCGATCGCTATTTCCAGATTGTCAGATGCTTCCGTGATGAAGACTTGCGGGCAGATCGGCAGCCTGAGTTCACCCAGATCGACTGTGAGCTCTCTTTTGTTGATCGCGATGATGTTATGACGGTCATGGAAGGGATGATTGCGACCATCTTTAAAAAGGCCCTTGACGTTGACCTGCCATTGCCGATGCCACGCATGGTCTTCTCCGAGGTTATTGAGCGTTACGGAGTCGACAACCCCGACCTGCGCTTTGACATGGAACTTGTTAACATCACCGATACTGTCAGAGGTTGCGGCTTCAAGGTTTTTGCTGATGTTGCCGCCAAAGACGGACTGGTCAAGGCGATTAACGCTAAAGGCTGTTCCACCTTCTCCCGCAAAGAGCTTGATGACCTGACTGACTTTGTCGGCATCTATGGGGCCAAGGGTCTTGCCTGGGTCAAAATCCAGGAGGACGGTAGCTGGCAGTCACCGATCGCCAAGTTCTTTACTGAGGAAGAACTGGCAGAAATCGGTAAAGAACTTTCAGCCGAACCGGGCGACCTGTTGATGTTTGTTGCCGACACCGCTTCGGTCACCAACGAGGCACTCGGCCGACTGCGTGGCCACCTCGGGCACAAACTTGAACTTACAGACCCGAACGTATACAAATTTATCTGGGTCACTGACTTTCCGCTCCTTGAATGGGACGGTGAAACGCGACGTCATGTCGCCGTACATCACCCCTTTACTGCGCCACTGGATGAAGATATTCCACTGCTCGACACTGATCCGGGGAAAGCCCGAGCCAAGGCCTATGACCTGGTTCTGAATGGTTCGGAAATCGGTGGTGGCTCAATTCGTATCCATGACCAGGGCGTTCAAAGCCGGATGTTTGAACTTCTTGGCATCGGTGACGAGGAAGCGCGTGAAAAATTCGGGTTCCTGCTTGATGCTCTCGAGTTCGGTGCACCGCCACACGGCGGCATCGCTTTTGGTCTTGACCGAGTGATGATGATCCTTACCGGCGCCGATTCGATCCGCGACGTTATCGCCTTCCCGAAAACCCAGAAGGCGACTGACATGATGTCAGAGGCCCCCGGCCTGGTTGACGAAAAACAGTTACGTGAACTCGGTATCCGTCTGGCTAAAAAACCGGCAACCGAGGCCAAAGATTAAATAAACGGCGAAATCATCGATATGCATAAAAGACTTACACTTTTTATCTCAATTACAACACTTCTGCTCACCGGCTGCAGCCAGCATGTACCCGCTGGTCTCGATCTGGCAGAAGACGCTGTTATCCAGGCCTATCGCGCCGGTGCTTCGCGTACCGCGCCTGATGACTACAAACAGGCCCGTGAGAGTCTTGATCAGGCTACCGTTTTAGCAAAGTCGGGCAAGAAAGAAGATGCGGAAGCCGCTGTTCTTGACGCCATCATCAAGGGTCATGAAGCTGAGCTAGCAGCTTACCTGCATCAGCTGGAATCAACTGAACAGCAGCTTGATTCAGCAGAAGACTACATTCTGCGACTCGAAGAACAAAGAAACGTCTACTTCGAAGCTTTAAGTAATATTTACGATGAGCAGAAGCTTTCTGAAATCAGGATATCGGGCAGCAACGGCTACAAACCTTCATCGAATTATCGAGTCCGCAGCGGTGAAAACCTTTTTGCGATTGCCGCTCGACGTAAAGTTTACGGTGATGCCCTGCTCTGGCCACTGATTTACAAGGCCAACCGAGACCAGATCAAGGATCCACAGCAAATTTATCCGGGCCAGGTTTTGTCCATCCCGCGAGACGTCTCGGAAGAAGAAAAGATCGAGGCACGTAACACAGCTCGTGAATCAAAAATCTTTCAATCACCACCAGCAACAAACGGCAAAAAGTAAGCGTTATCTGCCGAGAATCCTCATCACTTACAACTCAAATCCGGGCCTTGAAAAGGGTTCGGATTTTTTCTTGACAGCCAATACCTGTTTGTATACTGTATACAATCTTTACAGCCTTAACAGTATTTAACATGAGGGCATAAACTGTATTGTTCCCATTTATTTAATAGATGTATCTAGTCTTCACCCCCCTTAGAACAGTTATGAAAACAAGGAGAGAAAAAAATGGCAAAAATTATCTGGTCAGAAATTGACGAAGCACCGGCATTGGCAACCTTTGCGTTCCTGCCGATCGTTCAGGCATTCTGCAAAGGTACCGGCGTTGATGTTGAGACCAAGGATATTTCCCTGGCTGGCCGTATCATTGCAAACTTCCCGGAAAACCTGACTG
>JBFFPW010000016.1:0-11597 GCA_041573815.1 Desulfuromonadales bacterium | reverse complement strand
CTACCTGAAACAGACTTATGCTGAAGTTGCAACGGCCCGTAATGGTCAGGAAGCCCTTGATTTCATCGCCAAGAAAAGACCTGACTTGATATTCATGGATGTCAATATGCCGGTGATGAATGGTATCGAGTGTTGTAAGCAGATCAAGGCTGATTCCGCTCTCAAGACGATTCCGGTTGTTATCGTCTATGCGACCAGTAAGGAGGTTAATGACTCTCAGGTCAGCGCTTCAGGCTGTGACGGTTATATTCATAAACCGGTCGATCGAAAAGAATTCCTCGAAATAGGTCGACAGTTTCTACCAAAAGTCGACCGTCGGCATCGGCGGGTTGCCTGCGAAATGTCGGTCGATATCAACCAGGAAGGCGTCAAATTGCAGGGGCGCGGCTTTAATGTCAGCGCAACCGGAATGTATATTGAGTATAAAAATGACATTCAGGCCGGGGCCAGGATTAAATTGTCTTTTTTCCTGCCGACCGTTAGTCCAACACCGGTCGAAACCTGGGCTGAGGTCTCCTGGGTCAACCAGGGTTTTCCCCGCACCAAGTTGAACCTGCCGCAGGGCTTTGGTGTTGAATTCAAACTGACAAGTGAAGAGAATAAGGAAATTATCAATACTTTTATCGAGCAGATTCCCGAAGATGCTCACGTGGAGAGTTAATCGTGTCCTGGATAGGTAAAATATTTGGCGGAAGTATCGGCATGATGCTGGGTGGCCCACTCGGGGCTATTCTCGGTGCGACCATCGGTCATTCACTGATCGACCAACAGCAAAATGGTGCCAGGGGAGGTTTTTCGGACCTCGAACGAAGGCAGGCGATATTCTTTACGGCGATCTTTGCCATGCTTGGCAAGATGGCTAAAGCCGACGGAGTCGTCAGCAAGGAGGAACTGAAGGTCGTTGAACAGTTCATGACGCAAAACCTGCAACTCGATGCAAATGCCCGGCAATTTGCTATTGGCATCTTCAATGAAGCCAAAGATTCCGATGCTCCTTTTGAGGCGTATGCCCGGCAATTCGGGCAGGTTTTCAATAATGAACCCCAGCTCAGGCAGATGTTTTACGAACTTTTGTTCCGGCTGGCCATGGCTGACGGGGTTCTGCATCCGGCTGAAGATCAACTCCTGAAAATTACGCCAACTTTAATAAACCTGCCTGCGTCGCTCTACGAAACCTTGCGTCGTAGTCTGGTCAAGGATCTTGCACCTCTGTATTCCATGCTCGGTATCGACGAGTCGGCCACTGATGCGGAAGTAAAAAAAGCATATCGCAAGCTGGCAACTGAATATCACCCTGATAAGATTATGTCTCAAGGCCTTCCCGAAGATTTTCAGAAATTTGCTGAAGACAAGTTCAAGCAAATCAATGAAGCTTATGAGTCGGTTATGGCCAGTCGCCAAGCATAGGAGGAAAGTACAATGCATTATCCGATGATCCATGTCTGTTACCGGGTTCTTGATTTGCAAGCATCTGAAGATTTCTACATGAATGCTTTTGGTTTCGAGATTTCCCGCAAGAAAGATTTCCCCGGAGACTTTACCCTCTCGTACCTGCAGGCACCCGGCCTCGATTTTGAAATTGAGCTGACCTACAATTATGGTCATGAAACCCCCTATACTATTGGTGACGGCTATTCACATCTGGCGGTCAGCGTTGAGGACCTTGAAGCCTCACACCAAAGACACAAGGAGATGGGGCTGGAAATGACCGATCTGAAAGGGCTTGCCGGTGGCAAGCCGAGATTCTACTTTGTGACTGACCCGGATGGATATCGGGTTGAAGTTGTCCGAAAATAAACATCAAACGCTAGCAAGGAGTTGCATCATGGCTACTATCACCCTCAAGGGTAACCCCATTGAAACAGTTGGCGATCTGCCGACAGCAGGTTCGGCTGCACCCGGTTTTGCTCTGGTCGGAACCGACCTTTCGGAATTGAAGCTCAGCGATCTGGCTGGCAAGAAGGTCGTCCTCAATATTTTTCCGAGTATCGACACGCCGGTTTGCGCTGCTTCAGCCCGGAAATTCAATGAAGAAGCGAGTGCCGAAGCGACTGTGCTCTGTATCTCGGCCGATCTGCCGTTCGCCCATAAACGTTTTTGCAAAATAGAAGGGTTGGAGAACGTCGTGCCGCTCTCCTGTTTCCGCAACGTCGATTTTGGCAAAGACTATGGTGTCACCATCACGACCGGGCCGCTGGCCGGTCTGCTTTCCCGAGCAATTGTAGTAATCGGTCCTGACGGTAAGGTTGTTTATACCGAACAGGTTCCGGAAATCGCTCAGGAGCCTGATTATGCAGCAGTGCTCGGTGCTATTTAGTCCAATTAAGATTTCTGTTTTCACAATACTTGAAGGCCCCTGTCTCTGACACGGGGCCTTCGTCTTTTCAGGGGCGATTTTGCTGCAAAATTTAAATATCGTTTCGTTGAAATAGTGGTGATAAGCTCTTTACAAAAATCTGCGTTGCCTATATCTTACCTCGTTACCCTAAATACAAGAGCTGGCAGGATTTATGAAACAAAGCAACATCCGAAATTTCTCCATAATCGCCCATATTGACCATGGTAAATCGACCCTTGCTGATCGCTTGCTGGATGCAACCGGTGCGCTCACCGATCGGGAAAAAACCGATCAGTTTCTCGACAAGATGGAACTGGAGCGTGAGCGGGGCATTACGATCAAGGCGCAATCGGTTCGGCTAAATTACAAGGCAGATAATGGTGAAGATTATATCTTGAACCTGATCGACACCCCCGGCCACGTCGACTTCAATTACGAAGTCAGCCGCTCACTCTCGGCCTGCGAAGGTGCCTTGCTGGTCGTCGATGCCTCACAGGGCGTTGAGGCCCAGACTCTGGCCAATGTCTACATGGCCATCGATCAGAACCTGGAAGTTTTTCCGGTTCTTAATAAAGTTGACCTGCCGAGTGCTGATCCGGAATCTGTTAAAAGTGAAATTGAAGAGGTTATCGGCCTCGATACCTCTGATGCCATTTCGGCCAGTGCCAAAGAGGGGATCGGTATTCACGAGATTCTCGAATCGATCGTCCAGAAATTCCCGGCACCCCAAGGCGACCCCACGGCGCCGTTGAAGTCTCTTGTTTTCGATTCCTGGTACGACTCCTATCAGGGCGTTGTCGTCCTTGTGCGGTTGATGGATGGCACATTGAACAAGGGTGACCGGATCAAGTTAATGGCGAGCGGCAAAGTTCACGAAGTGCTGAAAATCGGCGCCTTTTCACCGCACATGGTGGAAATGAAGTCACTGGCCGCCGGTGAAGTCGGTTTTATTATCGCCGGCATCAAGTCAGTTCAGGACGCCAAAGTCGGCGATACCATTACCCATGAGAAAAAAGGGGCTGACACGCCATTGCCCGGCTTCAAGGAAGTCAAGCCGATGGTTTTCTCCGGCCTTTATCCGATTGACACCAGCGACTATGACGCGTTGCGTGATGCCATGGAAAAGCTGAGTCTGAACGACGCATCTTTCTCCTTTGAACCGGAAAACTCCATGGCCCTTGGTTTCGGTTTCCGCTGCGGTTTCCTCGGTTTGCTGCACATGGAAATCATTCAGGAGCGGGTCGAACGTGAGTTCGGCATCGACCTGATCACGACAGCACCGACGGTTGTTTACAAGGTCACTGACACCAAGGGCAACACGTTTAATGTCGACAGCGCTAACAAACTGCCCGAAGTGCAATTTATAGACAAAATCGAAGAGCCGTTCATTCTGGCAACAATTCACGTGCCAAACGATTTTGTTGGTGGCGTACTGGCGCTATGCGAAGAGAAGAGGGGCATTCAACGTGAGTTGCGTTATCTCACTTCAAACCGCGTCATGGTGACCTATGAACTGCCGCTCAATGAAATTGTCCTCGACTTTTATGACCGGCTGAAGAGTATCTCGCGTGGCTACGGTTCTCTCGACTATGAAGCGCTCGATTACCGCACCAGTGAGCTGGTCCGCTTGAATGTTATGATCAACGGTGAAGTCGTCGATGCCCTGTCGCTGATTGTTCATCGTGAAAAATCACAATACCGCGGCCGTGAGCTGGTTTCCAAAATGAAGGAATTTATTCCCCGGCAACAGTTTGTCGTTGCCATCCAGGCGGCAATCGGTAATAAAGTTATCGCCCGTGAAACGGTCAAAGCTCTGCGCAAGGACGTTACCGCCAAATGTTATGGTGGCGATATTTCCCGAAAGCGAAAACTTCTTGAAAAGCAGAAAGAGGGTAAAAAGCGGATGAAACAGATCGGCAGTGTTGAATTGCCGCAAGAAGCTTTCCTCGCCATACTTAAAGTGAAAGAGTAAGAAATATGTCTAAAGAGTTTGAAAGAACACAGAAAGTCAAGTTGGATAAAAGAGGCCGACCCAGGAAACCCTGGTATCGGGAGTGGGCTGAAGCCTTGATTGTTGCCGGCATTCTCGCACTGATCATCCGCACTTTTGTTATCCAGGCCTTCAAAATCCCGTCCGGATCAATGGAGGATACTCTGCTGGTTGGCGATCATCTGTTGGTCAATAAGTTTGTTTACGGCACCAAGGTTCCGTTTGCCGGCGCCGAGAGATACTTTCCGGTTCGAGAGCCGAAGCGTGGCGATATTATTGTTTTTGAATGGCCGGTCGATACCATCAACACCAAGCTGAACTATTTCAATCGTAAAGATTTTATCAAGCGGATCATTGGTGTTCCGGGGGATCGGGTCGAAATCAAGGATAAGCAGGTTTTTGTCAATGGTGAGCATTTCAAACTCGACCAGGAGGTTCATAAGTCACCTTACATGATTCCCGGCTGCAGCGATGTCGGCAGCTGGAACCGTTCGGCTTCCGAGCGGGTGCGTGATTGCATGAATGAACTGACCGTTCCGGCCGGTACTTATTTTGTTCTCGGTGATAATCGCGACAATTCGCGTGATAGCCGTTTCTGGGGATTTGTGCCGATGGAAAACATCAAAGGATTGGCCTTTATCAAGTACTGGTCCTGGGATGGCCGCAACACCAATGTTCGCTGGGATCGTATCGGTCGTTTGATTAAGTAGTAATTCTCACAAAACACGAAATCTGGTATTGACTGAAAAAACCAGACACGATATATTCCATAAAATTCAAATCCGGTCGCGAGCGACCCAATCCTTTTAATCTGGTCCAGAGAGGTCAGAAAAGGTGGAAAAAATGAACCTGTTTCACCCAAAAAAAACTTACGGTACCTTTTTGCGCCCATGCGAAAAGGTACTTTTTTTGTGCGCAAAATCGCAACGGGGAGAGTGAACATGTCGGACAAAAGCACGGTTATTCTCGATAACGCCGGTGTCAAGCGGGCACTGACCCGCATCGCTCATGAAATACTGGAAAGCAACAAGGGAACCGACGGCCTGGTACTGGTCGGTATCCGTAGCGGCGGAGCTCATCTGGCTGAGCAGATCGCTGCCCGTATCAACGAAATCGAAGGAGTTGCGCTACCGATCGGTGCCGTAGATATCACCATGTATCGCGACGATCTCGGTTCCCGAGGGTCTCTGCCAGTCGGCAAGACAGACATTCCGTTCGGTCTCGATGAACAAAAGGTCATACTGGTCGATGATGTACTGTTTACCGGACGAACCATTCGCGCCGCCATGGATGCCCTGATGGACTTTGGTCGCCCCAGCGCTATTCAGCTGGCGGTGCTGATTGACCGCGGTCATCGTGAACTCCCTATCCGCTCCGATTACACCGGCCGCAACATTCCGACAGCCCGGGAAGAGAAGATACAGGTCGAGTTTGACGCAGATCATTGCCCGGTTGAAGTCCGGTTGGAAAAGTAATTACAGGCCGATTTAGTCCTTTTTTCGATAGAGGAGGTTAAACGATGTCATTCCGTCATAAACATATTCTGGGAACCGAGCAACTCTCCCGGGAAGACATTGAGCAAATCCTTGAAACGGCTGAAAGTTTCAAGGAGATTAACCAGCGCGATATTAAAAAGGTTCCAACCCTGCGCGGCAAAACCATTATCAATGCGTTTTTCGAAAACAGCACCCGGACCCGACTTTCGTTTGAAATTGCCGGCAAGCGGCTTTCGGCTGATACGGTCAATATTTCCGGTTCGACCTCGTCCGTGACCAAGGGTGAGACCCTTGAGGATACTGCGCGGAATATCGAAGCGATGGCACCCGATATTATCGTTATTCGCCATGGCCACTCCGGTGCGCCGCATTATCTGGCCGAGCGGGTAAATTGCTCTATCGTCAATGCCGGCGACGGTACCCACGAACACCCGAGCCAGGCGCTGCTCGACCTGATGACGATCAAGGAGCACAAAGGACAACTTGAAGGACTCAAGGTTGCTATTGTCGGCGATATTGCCCACAGTCGGGTGGCTCGATCGAACCTTTACGCCATGACCAAGCTTGGTATGGAAGTAAGAATGGCCGGACCCGGTACCATGATTCCGGTCGGTATGGAAAAATATGGTGCCATCATCTGCGACAACATTGAAGATGCCATCACCGGCGCCGATGTTGTGATGATGTTGCGAATCCAGCTGGAACGCCAGGCCAACACCTTACTGCCGACCTTGCGTGAATATTCCCGTTTTTATGGTTTAAACCCCGAGAAACTGAAGCTGGCGAAAGATGATGCCATTGTTATGCATCCCGGACCAATGAATCGTGGTGTCGAGATTTCGACTTCGGTTGCCGATGGCCCGCAGAATGTCATTCTTGACCAGGTCGCCAATGGCGTCGCCGTCAGAATGGCGTTGTTGTATCTGGTCAGTGGCGCCGAAAATATGGACGTGGAATAAAACTTCAGATAAATGGAGAGACCTATGAGCATGTTGATTCAAAACGGTCGGGTCATTGACCCCGCCAACAATATAGACGATACCCTCGATATCCTGATTCAGGATGGCCAGATTGCCGAAGTTGGCAAGGGGCTGAAGGTGAAAGCTGACGAAACAATTGATGCCAAGGGCAAACTGGTGACCCCGGGACTGGTCGATATTCACGTACACCTCCGCGATCCGGGACTTGAGTACAAGGAAGATATAATTTCCGGTACCGCCTCGGCCGCTGCCGGTGGCTTTACTTCGATTGCCTGTATGCCGAACACCAAGCCGGTCATCGATAATAAGGCGATCGTCAGATACGTTATTGATAAAGCGAAGAATGAAGGTAGCGCCAACGTCTTCCCGGTCGGATCGATCACCAAGGGATCCAAAGGTGAAACTCTGGCAGAAATGGGTGAGTTGAAAGAGGAGGGATGTGTCGGCTTCTCGGATGATGGTGGTCCGGTCAGCAATGGCGAGATTATGCGTCGGGCACTTGAATATTCTCGGCCATTCAATGCCGCTATCATCTCCCATGCTGAGGACCTCAGCATTGTCGCCGGCGGCGTGATGAATGATGGTCATGTTTCTGCTGAACTCGGCCTTAAAGGGATTCCCTGGGTTGCCGAGGATGCGATGACCGCCCGCGATGTCATGTTGGCAGAATTTACTGGAGGTCGATTACATATCGCCCATATATCGACCAAGGGCGCCATCGAATTTATTCGTCAGGCCAAGAAGAGGGGAGTCAATGTCACCTGTGAAGCGACTCCGCATCACTTCACCCTGACCGACGAAGCCGTGCGCGGCTATAACACCAACGCCAAGATGAACCCGCCGCTGCGCAGTTCAGAAGATATGGACGCCGTCCGCGCCGGACTGGCTGACGGTACGATTGATGCCATCGCCACCGATCATGCACCGCATCATATTGATGAAAAGAATGTCGAATTCGCTATCGCCATGAATGGCATTGTCGGCCTTGAAACAGCATTGCCATTAACTCTGAATCTGGTCACTGAAGGTGTTCTCACGTTGAATGATGCCATCGCCAAGTTGACCAGCGGTCCGTGCCAGGCGCTTGATATTCCGCGCGGCACCCTTGCCGTCGGAGCGGTTGCTGATATCGCGATTATTGATCCGGATCTGGAGTGGGTTGTTTCCGCACAGGACCTTGTTTCTAAAAGCAAAAATACACCTTTTGATGAGTGGAACATGAAAGGTGCTGCGGTCCAGACGATTCTGGCCGGCAAAACTGTCTATACAAGAGATTAAGTAAAGGAGTACCACGTTTATGCAAGCCCTATTGGCTCTCGCAGACGGCCGCGTTTTCAAAGGCCGCTCGGTCGGCGCCACCGGTGAAGTTTCCGGTGAAGTCGTATTTAATACCAGCATGACCGGTTATCAGGAGATCCTGACGGACCCGTCCTATTGTGGCGAAATCGTCACCATGACCTACACCCAGATCGGTAACTGCGGCATCAATTCCGAAGACGTCGAGTCGCACAGACCGTTTCTTTCCGGTTTTATCGTCAAGGAAGCGTGTGCCACGCCGAGTAACTGGCGCTCAGAGATGAGCCTTGATGCCTACCTGAAAGAGAATAACATCATCGGCATTCAGGGCATTGACACCCGGGCCCTGGTCCGGCATATCCGCGACAAGGGTGCCCAGACCGGCATGATTTCAACGACTGACCTCGACCCGGACAGTCTGGTCGAAAAAGCCCGGAAGGCTCCATCGATTGTCGGTCGTGACCTGGTTCAGGAAGTGACGTGTGCAGAGCCGTACACGTGGAAAGAGGGCCTCTGGGATATCGAGTCAGGCTACACAAGCGCTGATACCTCACCAAGATACAAGGTTGTTGCCTATGATTTTGGTATCAAGCGCAATATCCTCCGCAACCTGGTTGCGCATGGCTGTGAGGTGACGGTTGTTCCGGCAACAACGCCGGCGGAAGAGGTCATGAAGATGAATCCGGACGGGGTTTTCCTCAGTAACGGTCCCGGTGATCCGGAGCCGATCACTTATGCTCAGGAGAACATCCGTCAATTGCTGGGCAAAGTGCCGCTGTTCGGTATCTGCCTCGGCCATCAACTGCTGTCGATTGCCCTTGGTGGCAAAACCTATAAACTGAAATTCGGTCACCGTGGTGGTAATCAACCGGTCAGAAGAGGGAACGGTCATACTGTCGAAATCACTTCACAGAATCACGGTTTTGCTGTTGATCCTGATTCGGTTAAGGGGTTGGCAGACGTTGGTCATATCAACCTGAATGATTTTACGGTTGAAGGGATCTGCCACAGCCAGATTCCGGCATTTTCGGTCCAGTACCATCCTGAGGCTTCACCGGGACCGCATGATGCCCGTTATCTCTTTACGCAATTCACCGACATGATGGATAAATTCAAGAAACAAGCTTAACTGCAGAATTGGAAGACTGATGCCAAAGCGTACAGATATCAAAACAATACTTATCATCGGTGCCGGCCCGATTATTATCGGCCAGGCCTGTGAATTTGACTACTCCGGAACCCAGGCCTGCAAAGCGCTTAAGGAAGAGGGCTACCGGGTGGTTCTTCTCAACTCCAATCCGGCAACGATCATGACGGATCCGGATTTTGCTGATCGAACCTATATCGAGCCGGTCACACCGGAGACACTGCGGAGAATCATTGAGAAGGAGCGGCCAGATGCTTTACTGCCGACCCTGGGTGGCCAGACCGCTTTGAATACAGCAGTTGCTGTTGCTAAAGACGGCACACTCGAAAAATATGGCGTTGAAATGATCGGTGCCAAACTCGAAGCGATTGAAAAGGCTGAGGATCGGACCCTGTTCAAGGAAGCGATGGCCAAAATTGGGGTGCCGGTACCACGCTCAGGCCTGGCTCACAGCCACAAAGAAGCGATGGAGATCATAGAAGATGTCGGCTTCCCGGCCATTATTCGCCCCTCTTTTACCCTCGGTGGGACCGGTGGCGGCATCGCCTACAATCTCGAAGAATATGAAACGATGGCACTTGCCGGGATTGATGCTTCGCCGACTGACGAAATACTGGTCGAAGAATCGGTTATTGGCTGGAAAGAGTACGAACTCGAAGTCATGCGTGATCTGGCAGATAATGTTGTCATTATCTGTTCGATAGAGAATTTCGATGCGATGGGTGTTCACACCGGAGATTCAATCACCGTTGCTCCGGCTCAAACCCTGACCGACAAGGAATACCAACTGCTCCGCGATGCTTCACTGAAGGTTATTCGTGAAATTGGCGTCGAAACGGGTGGTTCAAATATCCAGTTCGGGATTAATCCAAAAGATGGTCGCATGATCATCATCGAGATGAACCCACGGGTCTCGAGGTCTTCTGCGCTGGCATCCAAGGCGACCGGTTTCCCGATCGCCAAGATTGCCGCCAAGCTTTCAGTCGGCTACACCCTTGATGAAATTCCAAATGATATTACCCAGGAAACATTTGCTGCCTTTGAACCGACGATCGATTATGTCGTCACCAAGGTTCCGCGATTTACCTTTGAGAAATTCCCGCAGGCAGACGACACCCTGACCACCCAGATGAAATCAGTCGGTGAGGCCATGTCAATTGGTCGAACGTTTAAGGAATCGTTTCAAAAAGCTCTCCGGTCGCTTGAAATCGGTTCTTGTGGTCTCGAAAGCCGTCTGTTTGATGAGCCAGGAGACTATCGTCGCAGCCTGACTCAGGATGAAATGGCCGAACTTGAATCGAAACTGAGAATACCGAACTGTGACCGTATCTGGTATCTGGGTGATGCGCTGCGGGTCGGGTTCAGTATTGAGAAGATTTTCAAGCTAACCGGTTTCGATCCATGGTTTGTTGATAACCTTAAACAAATTATTGATATGGAAGCGGCCCTGATTGAATCAGCCGATCAGTTTCATAAGAAAGGGACTTTGCTCGAAGGAACCCTGTTGGAGGCCAAGCAGTTTGGTTTCTCTGACAAAAGGTTGGCACTGTTGTGGAAGACGGATGAAGCTTCTGTCCGCAACTATCGGCATGAGGTCGGCATAAGGCCCGTTTACAAGCGGGTTGACACCTGTGGCGCCGAATTCGAGGCCTTCACGCCTTATCTTTACTCAACCTATGAGGAAGAATGCGAAGCCGCTCCATCGGACAAGAAGAAAATTATCATTCTTGGTGGTGGACCCAACCGGATCGGGCAGGGGATTGAATTCGATTATTGCTGTGTTCACGGGGTTTTTGCTTTGGCCGAAGATGGTTATGAAACCATTATGGTGAACTGCAACCCGGAAACGGTTTCGACTGACTATGACACATCTGACCGGCTTTATTTTGAGCCTCTGACTTTTGAAGATGTCCTCGAAATCGTCCATATTGAAAAGCCGGATGGTGTCATTGTTCAGTTTGGTGGGCAGACCCCACTTAAACTCGCCGTTGCGCTCGAAGAGGCGGGTGTGCCAATTATCGGAACCAGCCCCGATGCGATAGATCGGGCCGAGGATCGGGAGCGCTTTCAGGAACTGCTGTATAAACTTGAATTGAAACAACCTGAGAACGGCATTGCCCGTTCAATTGAAGAATCTGAGAAGATCGCCGATCGTATCGGCTATCCGGTTGTGGTCAGGCCCTCCTATGTCCTTGGCGGTCGGGCTATGGAGATCGTCTACGACATCGAACAGTTAAGAAACTACATGAAGTTTGCCGTTGAAGCGTCCCCGGAGCACCCGATTCTGGTCGATAAATTCCTTGAAGATGCGGTTGAAATCGATGTTGACGCCCTGGCCGACGGAACCGAT
>JBFFPW010000015.1:0-11640 GCA_041573815.1 Desulfuromonadales bacterium | reverse complement strand
GTGGCCGGCCCGATTCCATGGACGAAGTTCTGGTTGAGCTGGGGTTGGCGCGGGAGCTTTGTCGCCGGTTCGAAGCTGAGATGGGTACCATCAACTGTCGTGAGTTGACCGGGATGGATTTGACCACCGAGGAGGGGGTTCAAAGGTTTATGGCATCTGACAGGCCGGGAACAATCTGCTTTCCGGCGGTTGACACAGCTTACCGATTGACGGTCAATCTGCTCCAGGAAACTCCATAACCTTGGGGTTGCTGTGGGGTGGTTGTCTTTCCGTACCTGTCTGACGCGCGGCAGTGATGTTGGGAGTGTTTAATTTGCTGATAGTAAATCTAGGCGTTATCTGATTTGACCGGCAGCTCAGATCTTTGCGGTATATCGCCATGCAGAAGATTGCGGCGGTTGATGGTTTCTTCTTCTTTGTTAAAGCGGTCAATGAGGTGTTTGTATTCTGCCATATTCTCTTCAAGGTCATTCATATCTATTCCAGAGTTTTTCACTTTCCACAAATCTTCCATTGCCTGACCTCCTTTAGTTTTGTCTTTGTCACTATAACGAAACCAATTAAACATACAAGGTAAAAAATATCTCCTGTGGGATGATTGACCTTTTTCTGTTGTTGGACTGGAAACTAAATGGCTGTATTGATAAAGACCTTTCGACACTTTCTGGTAAAAAAGCATCTTTTTACGGTAATTTACAGTGGTTAGCAACTAAATCACCAGTCGTCGAATGGTAAATTTAGAACCACGTTGCTATTGAAAGCGCATTAATTACAACAAGTTAACAATTGTGCTGAGGGTAAGAACTTACGATAGGTTTGAAAATAAACCAATGGTTTGATGAGCAGAACAGCAAGTGCGCTAAGTGCCCGAAAAATATAGCAAAAAAAGATTAAAAGTCTTGACTCGTTTATTTCTTGTGGTATTTTATTATTGTATTTGGATGAAAATACCATATAGGTATGTTGAATTGTCACGCATAAACAATGACGTTATTTGAGGCCTTATGAAAACGAAATTGATCGAATGCGGTTTGTTGGTGCAAGGCGAGTCAGGTGATCCGGTCATTAGTATTTCATCAGCCTGGAGTGTTCTGGCCAGGCTGGGGTATCCAGGGCGCTATGCCGGAAAAACTCTGGATGGGCTGTATGAATATGTCATCGTCGATTCCAGAACCGGGGCTCTGCTTACCTCTGGTAAAGGCTCGACTTTGCCGGTGGCTATGTGTGAAGCCGCGTTGGCAGTGAGAACTTCTGAATAAAGTAACGACATACGGGAAAAACAGAGTCGTCAAACGGTCGGTTTTCAGGAGCTTTCAAAAAGACGCTCATCAATCGATCAAAAAATTCACCTTAAGAGGAGAACAAAATGAACTGTCCACTATGTGACACCAAGGCGCACGTAGAAATCGACTTGCACGCAGACGGGTTTTCGCAGGATGCATTTGAATGCGGAGATTGCGGTGGTGTCTGGACCTATGTTGGCGCTGTTATTAAAATCATCAAGGATCGTGACCAAAACCCCCCGGCATCATTCGCCAAGTTTACCTGCCCGACGTGCAAACAGACGGCCAGCAACGAAGTTGATCTGAATGCTTTCCAGTTTCATGAAGAGCTGTATGAATGCACTATTTGTGGGACGGTCTGTTCCTTGGCTCATGACCAACTCGAGGTGGTAAAAGATTCCCAGGAGGGGTCTTTTCTCGCAACAACAGCAGATTCTGTCGAATCAGACGACTACGTATTTGCGTAATTCGGATTTCATCACGTCAGGGCCGCCCTCCTGAATTGATAGGTTTAAAGTCCCTTTATTAAAGCTCCTCTTTTTGAGGGGCTTTTTTTAGGTGGTTTGAGAACAGTTCTTTGATCAGAGGGGAATTGCGTTCACCAACTTCTATTGTAGTATGTAGTCGAAACAGTGTGATTGTTTCCCTTGGTTTTCTCGGAAGGTTTCAAAAAATCACAGGACCGTTTACAGGAGGGTCGTATGGAAAACCCATTACAAGGCAGTGAGCAGTATGTCGATACTCTGATCAATCTATTTGTACTCTGGGGCCCTAAATTGGTCGGTGCCATATTGGCCCTGATTTTTGGTCTGTATCTGGCGAACACGATTGCCGGTATCATTGGCAAGGGGATGGATAAAAAAGAGATCGATCCCTCTTTGCGGCCTTTTTTCGTCAGTCTGGTGGGGACTCTGCTCAAGGTGCTGGTCGTTGTCAGCGTCCTGGGGATGGTCGGCATTCAGATGACTTCCTTTATCGCCATACTTGGTGCAGCAGGTCTGGCGGTTGGCATGGCGCTTTCCGGAACTTTGCAGAATTTTGCTGGTGGTGTCATGATCTTGATCTTTAAGCCGTTTAAGGTTGGTGACTTTATCGAGGCTCAAGGCTATTCGGGAACCGTTGGTTCGATTCAGGTTTTTAATACAGTTCTCAAGACACCGGACAACAAAACGATCGTTATTCCCAACGGTGGTTTGGCAACATCTTCTTTAGTTAACTATTCAACAGAATCAACAAGGCGGGTGGATTGGACCTTCGGCATTGCCTACGGTGATGATATTGATAAGGCCAAGGAGGTTCTGCTCGAACTTTTATCGTCTAACGAAAAAGTGCTAAAGGATCCTGAGCCTTTTGTTGAGCTGGGGGAGTTGGCGGACAGTTCGGTTAACTTTACCGTTCGGGCATGGGTTGAGTCGGCGAACTATTGGGTGGTGCATTTCTATATGCTGGAAAATGTTTACCGGAAGTTTGCAGACGTTGGTCTGAATATTCCGTTCCCGCAAATGGACGTACATATCGACAAGTAATAAAACAGGTTTCCAACCGGATGATGCCAAACAAAAGGCCCTCAATGATTATTGAGGGCCTTTCAGTTTAAACTTACGCCTGGCGCAGAATCAGCTTATACCTCATCCTGAAATTGTTCAACCTTGCCAGTATCTCACCCGACCAGTGTCCATGTGGACGAACTTCAGCCCTGGATAGAGACCGACACCGCCTTTTTTGAGAGAGGCCGCGGCGCGCTGGACATCCTTGATGTCTATGCCGGGGATGCGGATATCGATGGCGCGACCATCCATATGCAGGGAGCGTTTGGCGACACCACCACCCTGGCTTTTTTTGCGTAGATAGGCATTCGTCTGCGGCGACCGGAATCCGGAAATGATATGGAGCGGCTCTTTGTTGTCCAGTGCCTGGTTGAGCAGGGTCAGCTGGTCAAGCAGTTTGAGGTCAATTTCGGCGACCTGGTTGCAGCGGTGGTCACGAAGAATCTGATAGATATCTGCCAGTGCGTCGCTCTGAATTGTGCCATTTGCCCAGTAGGTGGCACAATTCAGGGTCTCACCCGTGTGGGTGTGCAAGAAGGAAAGCTGGCGATCCGGTAGACACAACTCAGCCCCTTTTGCCAGAAGTGTTGTCGGTAAAGCGAGACCGGCTGCAGTTAACAAGCCGGATTTACAGAACTGTCGACGGGACAGGCCCTTTATTGTTGAATCATTATGATTTTTTGTCATGCTAATCTTTTCTGTGTCTTTAGGTGTTTTTCTGTTTTGTCTGAGTGTGTATCAAGCAAGTCGCATACCAACTATCGATAACTGAATGAATTCAAAGTGTCTGATTTTGTGAAGAATTCTTCAGGGTCGCACGGGTGGGACTTGCCGATGAACGTGGTCATATGAGCTCGACGGCGGCAAACCCGCCCCCCTCGGTTCGCAGGTTGGTGACCTGGCCCCGGTAAAGACGGGCGGCAACACCGAGAACCCGGCGGCGATAAACATAAAGCCTTAAATCAGTTTTGAGGTCTCCAGAATCTGATGCCGTCATAGTTGGCGGGACATATTTCTGAACGACGGTTTCTTCGGGTACGAACTGGTTGAAACGGTTGCGTGACGTCTTCGCACCGAGCAGGACTCCCCGGCTGGCATGCAGGACTGCTGGTTTGAGGACCCAGTTTTTCCGATCAGCCCAAAGTTCGTCGGTATCCATATCAGCCATGATGTGACTTTCCGGAATCAGCCGTTGAATAATCTCGCGACTGCGCTCGTCGAGTCCTGAATCCTGCAAGCGGTTCTGGTCGGTCCAGTAGGCCAGTCGCCTCTTGTCACCGAGCAGTCCGTAGGTGAAAGGATTGGGTGTGAGGCAGACGGTACCATTGCGGTAAGCATCACGAATACCGGACATGACGTCGGTTTCAAGATAGAAGTCGCAATGGCGATTGTAAATCAGGTCGACCGGCTTGCCATCGAGAAAGACCCCCTTGGCGCCAGCATCGAGCTGGCTGGGGTCGACAATTGACGAACAGCAACTGCACCAATCGGCAAACAGGTCTCGGAAAATCTCCATTTCCGGGTAAAGAAACTGCTCCTCAGGGTTCTCGTCAATAATAACAATTCGCCTCGGTAGCAGGCTGTTGCTGCCGGTGAAACGGCGCATCTCTTCGGCAAATGAGGCGATTAACTGATCACGTAAGCGTTCCGGCAGCACGCCGTGTGCCAGTGGATTGTCGGGTTGATAGGCGAGGTAGGCGAGCAGGCCGCCGCCGGCATTGTTGTTGACCTCGATCAGTTGCGGGCCGTGATCACTGAGATGAAAATCGTAGCCCATCATCACGGCATCGTGCCCTGGATTAAAACGGGCAATTTCCGGGACTTGCCGCCAGACGGCTTCACGGTATGCCGGAAGTTTGCTGAGACGGAACAGGGCCCGAACCAGACGGATCATGTCGGCGAGGTCGCTGCGTGACAGGTGGATGCGGGTTGAGCTGATTGAAGGTTGCAGGCTGTCCATAAAATAAACTCCGGAGATTGTAATGTCTCCGGAGTATGGTGCCATGTTTGCCAATAACTGTCCAGCGGCGATCAGTTGTCGAGGATTTCTGCCAGCAGTTCAATTGTGTGTGCCGTACGGATTTCCCCGGATCTTTTTTCGAGGCCACCCTTGATTTGCAGCATGCAGCCAGGGCAGTCCATGGCCACACAGTCTGCTTCGGTCGCTTCGATATCCTTGAGTTTGTCTTCAAGGATGCGGCGGGCAATGTCGGGGTGGCTGGTGAAAGAATAGGAACCTCCAAAGCCGCAGCACCGATCGGCGTGGGCCATCTCGACGACTTCGCGCCCCGATCCGGCCAGCAGCTCGCGTGGCTCTTTCCAGACTCCGGCGCCCCGTTTGAGGTGGCAGGAGTCGTGATAGGTGACCTTGTCCGGTTTTGCCAGATCCTTAAACAGCTCTTGCGCGTCTAGTTTTTCATGCAGCAGTCGAGAAACATCAATGGTTTTCTCGGAAAGTTTGGCCGCTTTTTCCGCCCAGACCGGGTTGTCTTTCAAGAGGTCAAGAAAGTCGCGTTGCAGTGACATGGTGCAGGTCGGACAGGTGGTGACGACAAAGTCCGGGTCACCTGCCAGCATGGCATCGATATTCTGCTCGGCGAGCACGGTTGCCGTCTCTTTGTCGCCTGAGTAGAGGGCCGGGACTCCGCAGCAGTTCTGCTCAAGTGGCAGGGTGACTTCGCAGCCGAGCTTGTTCAATACCTTGACCAGGTCGTGGCCGAGTTCCGGATAGACAAAATCATTGAGGCAACCGGCAAAGAAAGCAACCTTGTAGCGCGGCTTCTCTACCTTCTGCTCGATTGTTTTCCATTGGTCGCGCAGCGGCGTGTCGGCAATAGCTGGCAGGGCCCGCCATTCGGTCAGTGATGAGAAGAAGAGGGGGAGGTGGCGGATGGTTCGTTCTCCCCGGGTAATCGGTAACTGTAACTTGCTGCCGGCTCGCAACAGGGTGTGGAACAGCTTGCGATTACGTAAAACCTTTTTAAACACCAAGGCTTTTCCGGCGCCGAGACCTTCTTCTTCACCGATGACCTCGCGTAAATGCAGGATGATATTTTCAAGGTCGATATTGCTCGGACAGACAGCGACACAGGCGCGGCAGCCGATACAGGCGCGGACCAGTTCGGCCGCATTGTCAAGACCATGGTAAAAGGCGGTCAGGATAATGCCGATGGCGCTGATGTAGATATGACCGAAAACGTGACCACCGACGGTTTGATAGATCGGGCAGACATTAGCGCAAGCACCACACTTGATACAGCGCAGGGCATCTTTGCAGTGCGGGGACTCAGCCAGGGCAGAACGGCCGTTGTCGAGCAGGACGATGTGCAGATCTTTCTGTCCGGTGCCGCACGGAACGGCGCCACGGATCCAGCTGACGTAGGACGTCAGAAGCTGCCCGGTCGCATTGCGCGGCAGCACATCGAGCACCTTCTGTGCGTCCTCGAGGGTCGGTACCAGCTTTTCGATGCCGACCAGGGCCACGTGAATTTTCGGTAGAGTCGTCACCAGACGGGCGTTGCCCTCGTTGGTAACCAAAGCGATGCCGCCAGTTTCGGCGACGGCAATATTCGCTCCACTGATGCCGATATCGGCATCAAGGTAGGATTGACGTAGTTGTTGCCGGGCAACTTCGACCAGGTGTGGAATGTCATCTGACTCGGTCTGGCCGGTCTCTTTACTGAACAGTTCGGCCACTTCATCGCGGAACATGTGGATCGCCGGCATGACCATATGGCTCGGGCGTTGACCGGCCAGTTGGATAATCCATTCACCGAGATCGGTCTCCAGGGTTTTGACGTCCCCTTTTTCCAGGGCCGTGTTGAGATGAATCTCTTCGCTCGCCATGCTTTTGCTTTTGACCGCCAGTTTGCAGCCTTTTTCTTTCGCCAGGTTGGCAATGTAAGCGTTGGCGTCATCGGCCGTTTTCGCGAGGTAAACAGTTGCGCCGGCTTTTTCGGCATTGGCAACAAACTGATTAATGTATTGCTGCTGGTTATCCCGTATCTCGTCCTTCATCTCACCGATGTCCTGGCGCAGAGCATCGAAATCCTTGCCGGCAAAGGCGTTCTCCCGGGCAATGACGTAGGCGTCGGCGAAACGGTGCAGGGCATCCTGCAGTCGTGGCGCATTCAAGGCGTCCTGGACCCGGACTTTATATTGTTGTGAGCGTTGTTTCGACATAGTCAATCCTCTCAGCTTTCCATGAAATCGTCGGAAAGATTTTCGAGCAGCAGAATATGCAGCTCTTTTGGTCCATGAACACCGATGGTCAGCACCCGTTCAATGTCGGCAGTACGGCTCGGTCCAGTAATGTAGGCGAGAAAATTCTGTGGTGTTTTCTCATGCAGTTGTCGTACGTACGGGATGGCCGCCTGACCGTTAGCAACGATCTTTTTCGGATCGAGGATGACAAAGTGACGGGTAGGCAAGGTGGTTGCAAGCCTGACCGGCTCGGCGGTGCTCTCCAGGGCGATGGTGCCGGTTTCGGCGATGGCGAAGTTGGCGCCGGTGACCCCGGCAGCCGACTTCTCGGCCTGGACCTTGTCAAAAGTGGAGAGGACTTCGGTTTGTTGTCCCAGGGTTCTGGCCAGATTGATGCGGTCAAGGCTCCCCTGGGAAGGGATCAGCACCGGGCCATCGGTGTTGGTGATAATATAACGGCAAGCCGCATCGACATCCTTGACCGGGACGACTTCGGCACCAACATTTCTGGCGGCAGTTGAAAATGTGTCCATAATCACCTCTTGAGGTAAAGCAAATAATTGGTATGACCAATTTATCGTAGACGTTAACTGTAAATAGTGTCAAGAGTAAAAACCAAACACGATTCTATTTAAATGATACAAGACTGATTATTTGATGCATTGTTGAGTCAAAAGATTCAAAATTGAGTCAATTGGCCTCTCGGGTTATTCGGCGGAATAAATTGACAAGTGTGAAAATAGTGATTCAATGTTGACTCATTCCTCCGACAACAGAAATGCTGCAGAAACGGCTCATGTCCCATTTTATCAGGTTTTTTCCGCTTGGTACGGGACTTGCGAATGTTTCTTATAATTCCAGGACGCATTAATTTTCAGGAGGTTTAATTTATGTCTGACGTGTTTGTTGTATCTGCCCGCCGTACCCCCTTTGGATCCTTTGGGGGGTCTCTGTCTACTGTCCCCGCTCCACAACTTGCCGCGCAGGTTATCGAGGCGCTTCTCAAACAAACAGCCCTTCCCGCTGAAAAAGTAAATGAAGTTATTATTGGCCAGGTCCTGCAGGGTGGCAGCGGTCAGGCGCCGGCTCGCCAGGCGATGCGTTTTGCCGGTATTCCCGATTCGGCCCATGCCATGACCATCAACAAGGTCTGCGGCAGTGGTTTGAAATCGATCATGCTGGCCAGTGATGCCCTCCGGCTCGGTGATGCCGATGTGGCGATTGCCGGCGGTATGGAGAATATGTCGCTGGCGCCGTACCTGCTCCCCTCGGCCCGTTTCGGGCAACGTATGGGGGCCGGGAAGATGCTCGACATGATGCTGATCGACGGTCTGCTCGATCCTTACTCCGGCGAACATATGGGCAACATTACCGAGCGCTGGATAGCGCGACACGGCATCAGTCGTGAAGCCCAGGATGACTATGCAGCGCGCTCCTACCGCCTGTCGCAGGCGGCGTTGACTGATGGTACCTTTACCGATGAGCTGGTGCCGGTGACGATCAAGGCCCGCAAAGGCGATGTCATCGTCGATCGCGATGAGGAGCCGGGTAAAGGAAATATCGATAAGCTCCCAGCGCTGCGGCCGGTGTTCGAAAAAGAAGGAACAATTACCGCCGGCAATGCTTCGACCATTAACGACGGTGCCGCCCTGGTCCTGCTGGCTGGCAGCCAGGCGGTTGAACAGAACGGCTTCAGGCCGTTGGCCAAGGTTGTGGCGACAGCCAGCAACAGCATCGCCCCGGACGATTTTGCCGAGGCTCCGGTTGGAGCGATCCGCAAGGTCGTCGACAAGGCCGGCCTGAAGCTCGAAGATATCGACCTCTTCGAAATCAACGAAGCCTTTGCCGCCGTCCCCCTGGTTGCTATCAAGGAACTCGGCCTCGACCCGGACAGGGTCAATGTCAACGGCGGTGCCGTATCGATCGGTCACCCGATCGGCGCCAGTGGCGGTCGCCTGGCGGTGACGATTATACGGGAGATGCAGAAACGTCAGGTGCGTTATGGCATTGCTGTCCTCTGTATCGGTGGCGGTGAAGCGGTTGCCGCCCTGTTTGAACGCGTTTAAGGAAAGAAGGAGAAACCATGAAGCCGATTTTTGATGATGCAGCCAAGGCCCTCGAAGGGCTGCTGGATGATAATATGACCATCGCCGCCGGAGGCTTCGGCCTGTGCGGCATCCCGGAGAAACTGATCGTCGCCCTGCGCGATTCGGGGACCAAGGGCCTGACCGTGGTCAGTAACAACGCCGGCGTCGACGAGTTCGGTCTCGGCCTGCTGCTGCAGACCCGGCAGATCAAGAAGATGATCTCTTCCTATGTCGGAGAAAATGCCACTTTCGAGAAGCAGTTCCTGGCCGGGGAGCTGGAGGTTGAATTGACGCCGCAGGGGACGCTGGCAGAAAAGCTGCGCGCCGGTGGCGCTGGCATCCCGGCTTTCTACACCCGGACCGGTTACGGCACCAAGCTGACCGAGGGGAAAGATGTCAGGGAATACGATGGCAACGCCCATGTTCTCGAGGAGAGCATCACCACCGACCTGGCGATCGTCAAGGCCTGGAAAGCCGACAAGGCCGGCAACCTGATCCTGCGCCAGACCGCCAACAACTTTAACGTTTCCTGCGCCAAGGCCGGGCGGGTGACCGTCGCCGAGGTCGAGGAAATTGTCGAGATCGGCGCGATCGATCCACACCATGTCCATGTGCCGGGCATCTATGTCGACCGACTGGTACTCGGCACGGATTACGAGAAACCGATCGAGCAGAAAACCCTCTCCGGCGCCGGCATTTCTGCAAAAGGGTACAACGAAACGCGCGAATGGATGGCCAAGCAGGTCGCGCAGGAACTCGCCGATGGCGATTATGTCAACCTCGGCATCGGTATGCCGACCCTGGTCGCCAACTGCATCCCGGCAGGTATCGATATCACCCTGCAGTCTGAGAACGGCCTGCTCGGCATCGGTCCGTTTCCGACCGAAGACGAAGTCGACGCCGACCTGATCAATGCCGGCAAGCAGACTATCACCACCATCCCGGGTGCCAGCTTCTTCGACTCGGCGGAATCGTTTGCCATGATCCGTGGCGGCCATGTCGACCTGTCGGTCCTTGGTGGCATGCAGGTCAGCAAGTTCGGTGATCTCGCTAACTGGATGATTCCTGGCAAGATGGTCAAGGGGCCGGGCGGCGCTATGGATCTGGTTTCCGGTGTCAAGAAGGTGGTCGTGATGATGGAACACAACGCCAAGGACGGCAGCCCCAAGGTGCTTGATGCCTGTGATCTGCCGATTACCGGCAAGGGGGTGGTCGATCTGCTGGTCACCGACAAGGGCGTCTTCAGCGTCGATGGTGAAAAGGGGTTAACGCTTCTCGAGGTTTCGCCCTTCTCCTCGCTTGAGGAGATCAAGACGGCGACCGGATGTGACTTTGCAATAGCACCTGATCTCAAAGGTGCCTGAATCGAATCAAGGAGAATGAAAATGAGTAAACGTGTTGCCCTGGTCACCGGGGCTGCCAGCGGTATTGGCCTGGCTGTCGCCGAATCCCTGATCAAAGCCGGCTACCAGGTCGTGATGGCCGATATCAACGCAGTGGCTGGTAAGGAGCAGGCCGGACGGATTGGCGGATACTTTATCAAGGCCGATCTCACCAGGGCCGAGGACTGCAAGGCGCTGGTCGAGGAAGCGGCCGGCAAATTCGGTTCGGTGGATGTCCTGGTCAATAATGCCGGTATACAGCATGTCTGCCCGGTCGAGGATTTCCCGGAAGAAAAATGGACCTTCATGATTGCATTGATGTTGACCGCACCGTTCCTGATGACCAAGTACAGTTGGCCGTACATGAAAAAGAACGGTTGGGGCCGGGTGATCAACATCAACTCGGTGCACGGTTTGCGGGCTTCGGAGTTCAAGTCGGCCTACATTTCGGCCAAGCACGGTCTGACCGGGCTGACCAAAACCACCGCGCTCGAAGGCGGGCCGTACGGCATCACCGTCAATTCGATCTGCCCGGCTTATGTGCGGACACCGCTGGTCGATGGCCAGATCGATGATCAGGCGAAAACGCACGGGATCCCGCGTGAGGATGTCATTGAAAAGGTCATGCTGAAAAAGGCGGCGGTTAAGAGGATGATCGAACCGGAGGAGATCGGTGAAGCGGTGCTGTTTCTATGTTCCGATGCCGCCAGCTGCATGACCGGGGTTTCGCTCACTATCGACTGCGGCTGGACCGCTTGCTGACAGGGGAAAAATGGATCTGGAACTGCACGAAATAGTTTTTGACAATGTTGCCAACGGTATTTATCTCGTCGATGGCCAGGGGGTGACGATCCGGGTGAACAAGACCTTTGAGGAGATGTCCGGCTTCAGCAACGATGAACTGGTTGGTCGTTCGCTCTACGACATGGTCGGTCCCGATAACCTCTTTTCCGGTTCGGCCAGTCTTCTGGTCCTCGAAAAGCGAACGCCGGTCACCGCGACCTATTCGACAAAAACCGGTCGAAAGCTGCTGGTCAAGGGTCGACCGGTCTTCGGAAAAGAGGGTGAAATCCGCTATGTCGTCAACACGATCTGGGATCTGACCGTGGTGCAGTACAGCAAGAAGATTGATGCCGAT
>JBFFPW010000014.1:0-11934 GCA_041573815.1 Desulfuromonadales bacterium | reverse complement strand
GTGTGGGTCGGTAATTATCCCTCACTTGAAGTCGCCGAGAATATTAAACTGAAATTCAAAGGTGGGTTCGTTATCGCTCTTGAATAATGGACCTGCAGCAGGCCTCACTAAAGGTGCGGTATAACCCTAGTGCCGGCTATGACACTTGGCGCATGGGAAGGTGTCAATGTCCTGGTCGTTGTAGTGACACTCCTTGCAATCTATTTTCGTCTCGCTCCAGACAGGCCTGGTGAATTGTGGCATAACGACTTCCATTTCCGAATCCCGGCTTCTTTTTTCGATTCTTTTTTCCATTTTTCTGCTCCTTCCATAATGTAAAAAACAAATACACTAAAATTTTTACCCTGTTTTTTAGTATGTTGCAACTTTGTTCTGTTAAGTTTCTTAGGGCTCAGGGCTCATCAGAATCCGTAGTTTTCGATTGTCTCAATGATCAAATTTAAAATAGAAGAACTTCTGAGGTAAAATATTTAATTATTGATATTATATTTAGACAACCTTCATATGGCTAGGTGAAGCTTAAATTCTTAACTATCAGTCACGATAGGGGGGTGCATGAGCTACAAAACCATCCTTGTTCATATCGATAATGAAAAACGTTGTGCAAAGCGTCTTGAAATAGCCATTCAGTTGGCCATGAAGTTCGATGCCAGCCTGGTTGGGCTTCATGTTTTTTCTCCCTATGCCCCACCTGGCTACGTAATGGCCCGTATGGGCCCAGAGATCATGGAAGCCCAAGAGAAAGCCGCCGCTGAGTTAATGTCACGTACGGAGGAGAACTTCCATAAACAAGTATCATCGGTGGGGTTAGAAAGTGAATGGCATACGGCCTACGATGACCTCGTCTACGAAATGGCCTCGCTCGCTCGATATGCAGATATTGTTGTGATCGGCCAGAGTGATTCTTCAGATGAATCTGGAACTGCCATGGATTTTCCCGAGCGTTTAGTGCTTACTGCCGGGCGACCGGTATTGATTTTGCCGAGCGTTGGTGATTTCACCTCCATTGGAAAGCGTATTCTCGTTGCATGGAATGCCAGTCGAGAGGCAACACGAGCCATTACAAATGCGATTCCTTTTCTTAAGCTTGCGGACAGTGTATGCGTCATGGCGGTCAACCCCAAAGCTAGCAAGCACGACAACATCCCAAGCGAAGGTATTGTTCGTTATTTAGCCCGTCATGGTGTCCGCGTAGAAATAAATGAGACTCACGGTATCGAGATTGGCGTTGGCAATGAGCTGCTATCTCGTGCAGCAGACATTTCCGCTGACTTGATCGTTATGGGGGGATATGGTCATTCTCGTTTCAAGGAGTTGGTTCTCGGTGGGGCAACCCGCACAATACTTCAATCTATGACGATCCCTGTACTGATGTCTCATTAGCATTTTACTTATTTCTGAGTAATTCAATACAAGATGTCCCTGGCATTCTAAATTTGCAGGGTTTGTAAGAATCACTGAAAAAAGAGAATTTTGAACCCGAGATTAGAAATAGTAAGTCTTATAAGACGGTCATTATTTGATCGTCTTTTTCATTTCGAGTTAAATATAATTCATTATTTTTGACGACATATAAGAAAATTACACCGTATCAATTGCAGTTTCTTATAAATCCTGTCGTAACAATTCCTTGCATTATCCAGAAATATAAATATGAAAAAAGGGACTGGTAACTTTTTGTTTAGCTCATCCCTTACTGTTATTTTGATCCATCCAAATGAAATGGTGGTCGTTTGATTTGGCTTTTTAAAGATAGCCATCTTTTTTAAGCAATACCGTACTGAACTCTTCCATCATCCTGTTTTTGATCACCTCGCATCCCGCCTTTTCATACGTTGCTCTAACCTCGTAATTGTATTCCCAGAGAATCCCGGAAAGCAGGAGTGTTCCAGCTGGCTTGACTTTACCAACCAGATCGTCGCAAACAGCGAGCAGGATATCTCCATAGATGTTAGCGAACACGAAATCGAAGTTTTTTTCAGTAATATCATCCAGTGTGCCACAGCGATGCGCAATTTCCTGATTGATTCCGTTCAGTTCACAGTTATGGCGAGCGCTTTCGACTGCATCCGGTTCAATATCGATGCAGACTCCTCGAGCCGCGCCAAGTTTCAGTGCCGCGATAGCAAGGATGCCGGTGCCGCTGCCGAGATCGAGGAAGCTTTTGCCGGTGAGATCAAGCTTCTCCATCGCTTCGATGCAGCTGGCCGTGGTCTCATGTTCACCGGAACCGAAGGCGCCGCGTGACATGATGATATCCGTTCGGCCGGCTACCGGCTTGGCGCCAGGTGGGGCAATGCGGAACTTCTGTCCACTATTGAATGGTTTGTACAGTTCGGTTTTCATGTCACACAAATATAATCCTTACTTTCAATAAGTCCGAGTTCCTGACATTTCTCACGGACCAGATCGCGTGCTCCCCGGGCTCCAATGGTTATCAGCATTGGTCCGCAGCCCGGTTTGAGAGAGTCCGGCTCGGCGACTTTGGCGCCATGTATTGTCTGGCCAATCTTGCCCGGATCAATGTCGATCCAGTGGTGTACATCGATGCCAATATCGAGCAAGACCTTGCGCCAGGCTTTTCCTTCAATACCGACCCCCCACAAGGTGACGGATCTCTTGTCCTTGAGAAGACTCTTCTTCAGATGAAAAGCTTTGCAGCGTCTGAATGCATCAAGTGAAAATTCATCGGCCGTGTGTGTCAGTCGGTCGGCATGTTCACGCCAGAAGAAAAGGGTTTCCGGAATTCGGGCAAGTTGATGCTTCGAAAGAGCCAAACGTAGCCAGAGGTCGTAATCCTCTGCCCATCCTATATCACGATAACCACCGACACTCTCGACTGCAGTTTTCCGGTACATGATACTCGGTTGTGTAAAGGGGGATTCTACGAACAGATCACGTAAAATTAAATCATGGGTAACCAGAGAGTTTTGCCAGTGCTCATAATGGCGCATACCACCCTGGACAATGTGCGACGGAAAGTAGCGGATGTTGGTGGCAACAAGAGAGGTTTCCGGATTGTCTTGCAAAAAGCGGTACTGTTTTTCAAGGCGTTGCGGGTGACAGATATCATCACCGTCCATGCGGGCAATAAAATCTGAATAGCATTTTTGTGTTCCGAGAATCAGGGCAGGTACCAACCCGTTTGACGGTTGATATACGGGTTGGATGCGGCTGTCCCGATCGGCATAGGATTTGAGGATTTCGGTGGTGTTGTCGGTGGAACCGTCATCAATGACGACCAATTGCCAATCGGTCAGGGTCTGGCGAAGAATAGATTCCAGGGCGGCCGGCAGGTACTTTTCCTCATTCCTTACGGCCATCAATATAGAGCAGAGTGGTTGATTCATATGCCGTAGGAACGGAGCAGGTAGAGAGCGATGGTGTAGGTGACGACTGACGCGAGAGTCGAAAACATAACAATTGAACCGGCCAGTTCGGCATCGCCTCGCAGTTCATGCGCCATGATGTAGTTGGCGGTAGCGGCCGGGGTGGCGGCGATGAGGATGCCAATACCGAAGTCCATGCCAGTGACGCCCAATATTTTGAGAAGCAGCATGGCGACTAGCGGCAGAACGATGATTTTTCCGCTACTGGAGAGAATTGTCGTTAAAATATCTCCCCGCAATTTCTGCAGGGAAAAACCGCCGCCGATGGCGATCAGGGCCAGCGGCAGGGTCATGCCGGTGGCGATATCCAGGGTGCGTTCAGCAAGAAGCGGTAACGGAATCGCCAGGTAACTCCAGATGATACCGGCAAAAGAGGACAGGATCAGCGGGTTGAGTAACAGTTGCTTGAGCCAGAATTTACTACCGGCCTGACCACTACTGCCACGATGTGGCAACAGCAACGCAACAATAGCGAATAAATTCAGGAACGGAACCAGGAACCCCATGAGAATGCCGGCCTTTGTCAGGCCGATCTCGCCGTAGGCATTCAGGGCAATGGCCAGTCCGACATAAGCAATATTGCCGCGAAAAGCGCCCTGGCTGAAGACACCCCGCACATCAAGCGGATATTTACGGAGAGTTGCGTAGGTGAATGAAAGCAGGAACACAACCGCAACGGCACCGACTGTAGCAACAACCAGTCTGCCATTGAAGTTGGATGAAAAGTTTGCCGTACCGATTTTGTAGAAAAGAAGCAGCGGTAAGCAGAGATAGTAAACCAGACGATTGGTGTGATGCAGAAATTCGCGATTAATAAGTCCGATGCGCCGCAAAAGGGTACCGAGGCCGATCACCATAAAGACCGGCAGGACAATATTCAGAATTTCGATAAATAGAGACATAGACGCTCCAGGAGCTTGTGAGAATAACCCAGCGACAATATATCTGTCTACGCGGAATCTCAATGGTTTTGTCAGAAAGGGTGTTGTTCTCAGTCGAATTGCTGTAGAATATTCCTCAGTTTATTGTTGCATAGCTGGGCCAGGAGAACATGAAAAAACAAACCGTTATTAGAATGAGTGTCATCATCGTTATGGTTGCAGTGATTACCTCACTGCATTACCTGACCTCGACGACCATGCACCAGCATCACGATATTTACCGTCGTTTGTACTACATTCCAATTATCCTCGGAGGACTTTGGTTTACAGTGCGGGGCGGACTGTCCGTTGCGGTTTTCGTTTCAGTGGTCTACGCACCACATGTTCTGTTGCAATGGGGGCATAGTCCGGCAACGGAACTGGAACAGTATCTCGAAATACTACTCTATAATGTCATCGGTCTGTTGACCGGCTTTCTCGCCTACCGTGAACAGGAACAGAGGAAGCGCTATCAGAAAACATCGGAGCGTCTTGAAGAGAGTTATGTCAAACTCAGGAATCAGGCTGATCAACTTCTCGATACGGAAGAACAGCTCCGGCGAGCCGATCGGCTCTCGGCTCTCGGAGAACTTTCAGCCGGTATGGCGCATGAAATTCGCAACCCGCTCGGGTCAATCCGCGGTACGGCGGAAATATTACGAGAAGGGACCGATGCAAATGACAAGCGTTACGAGTTCGCCGAGATACTGGTCAAAGAGGTCGATCGTCTCGAGGGCGTGGTCCGCGATTTTCTCAATTTTGCTCGTCCATCTGAAACTGAACTGAAGTCAGTGCCGGTCTGCGAAGCGCTACAGGAAGTAGTGGCCCTGACCCGGCAACAGGCGATCAAAAATAAAGTGGCGGTTCACCTGGAGAACATAGAAGGGTCGAAACAGGTCTCCGGGGATTTCGAGCAGTACAAGCAGGCCTTTCTCAATCTGGTGTTGAATGCTCTGCAGGTCATGCCTGATGGCGGCACGCTCGATATCAGCTGCCAGGAGCAGGATAACGCGGTTCGGATTGTCTTTAAGGACAGTGGGCCGGGTATCCCTGATGAACTGCACGACCGGATTTTTAACCCGTTCTTTACCACCCGCAATGAGGGTACCGGTCTCGGACTGGCGATCACTCACCGAATTATCGATGGTCATGGTGGCAAGCTTTCGGTAGAAAGTCAGCCGGGTGAAGGGGCGAGTTTTATTGTTGAACTGCCGCTATGGCAAGGAAGGGATGCAAGTTGAGCAAGTCAGAAACAATTCTGGTTATTGATGATGATAATTCCTTGCGACGGGTTATGGAGTTTACCCTCGAGCAGGTCGGTTATCGAGTTCTGACGGCCGAAACCGGCGAACTGGGCCTGGGTATTTTTCAGGCTGAAAAGCCGGAGGTGGTCATCACCGATATCCAGATGCCGGGGATCTCCGGATATGAAGTTCTGAAAAAAATAAAAAAACAGGAGCCAGAATGTATCGTCATCATGGTCACGGCATTCGGTACTGTCGAACACGCGGTTAATGCCATGAAGGATGGCGCTTTTGACTACATTACCAAGCCGTTCAGTAATGATGAACTGACCCTGGTCGTCGGCCGTGCATTGTCTTACCGTGGTTTGCAACAGGAGAACGAACGGCTCAAGCAGCAACTTGATGAACAGATCGATTTTGAACACCTGGTCGGGATATCCGATGCGATGCAACAGGTTTTTGCCATGGTCCGGCGTATTGCACCGACTGATGCAACGGTTCTTATCGGCGGCGAAAGCGGTACTGGCAAGGAGTTAATTGCCAAGGCTATCCATAATGGCAGCAGTCGTGCGAAGGGGCCTTTTATTCCGGTGAACTGCGCAGCGATTCCGCGTGATTTGCTCGAGAGTGAATTGTTCGGCCATATCAAGGGCTCTTTTACCGGTGCGATCAAGGATCGCAAAGGTAAATTTGAACTGGCTGATGGCGGTACGCTGTTTCTTGATGAAGTTGGTGAAATGTCTCCCGATTTACAGCCGAAACTTTTGCGGGCTTTACAGGAAATGGAGATCGAGCCGGTCGGCTCAGGGCAGTTGCGTAAGGTCGATGTCAGGGTGATTGCTGCCTCGAATCGTAATCTTGAGACGGCTATTCGTGACAACCATTTTCGCGAGGATCTCTACTATCGGCTCTCGGTCATCCCGTTGACTTTGCCCTCGCTGCGAGATCGGCAAGAGGACGTGCCGGTTCTGGTGCGGCATTTTCTTGACCGTCGGGCTACAGATGATCGTTTGGAAATCAGCGACGAGGCGATGGCTATTTTGGCCAGTTATGATTGGCCGGGTAATGTGCGCGAACTGGAAAATGCCGTAGAACAGATGGTGATTCTGCGTCATGGTGAAACAATCGAGGTCAATGACCTTCCGGTGAAGATCAGGGACGTTCAGGTGCCGCTACAGTGCGCTGTGGTGAACCTCCCTCCCGAGGGTTACCCCCTGGCCGACCTTGAAAAGGAAGCGGTTGTCCAGGCGTTGCAACGATGTCTTTGGAATCAGACCAAGGCTGCTGATCTCCTGCATATTCCGAGACATACCCTTGTTTATAGAATGGAAAAGTATCAATTAAAAAAACCGAAGTCATGATGTGAGGTCAAGAGTCTTATGTTGATGTACCATGCTATACCCAGACTGTTGCTTGTTGTGATTATTTCCATTTTTGTGTTTCCCATATTGTCAATAGAAGCAACAGTATCGCGAAGATCCCCGATTGTTGAGGTCGTTGAGAAGGCCGGCCCGGCTGTTGTTAATATCCGCACTGAACAGATTGTTAAAAGAAGAAGAAACTCCCTGTTTGGCTTCGGTGATTCTTTTTTTGACGATTTTTTCCGTGGATTTGGGCCGACCCGGGTTTACAAAACGCAGTCACTCGGTTCCGGGGTGATTATTGATTCGCGGGGTTATGTCCTGACCAATGCTCACGTTATTGCCCAGGCATCAAAAATATATGTTGCCCTTTCCGGAGAGAAGAAAGAAGTTGAGGCAGAACTGGTCGGTATACAGGAGCAACTCGACGTGGCGGTGATCAGGATTGAAGGAAACGGGTCCTTTCCTTTTCTGAAAACCGGAACTTCTGCTAATCTAATTCTCGGTGAAACCGTGGTGGCCATTGGCAACCCGCTCGGACTCGGGAGTTCGGTAACCACCGGGGTGATCAGTTCGACCCATCGCCGGGTGCCGATGGATGGTGGTTTTGTCGGCCACTTTGTCCAGACCGACGCTTTGATAAACCCCGGTAACTCAGGTGGCCCCTTGTTGAATATCAATGGTGAACTGATCGGTATTAATACCGCCATCGCCAGCCAGGCCCAGGGGATCGGTTTCTCAATTCCAATCGATATGGCAAAACGGGTCGTCGGTGACTTGATTCAGTATGGTCAGGTGCGCAAGCCATATCTTGGTATCCTGCCTGGCAATGTGAATCGGGCTCTGGTCCGTTCAAGAGGTGTTGGCGGGGTTCTGGTGACCGAGATCGAAAAAGATTCGCCGGCAGAAAAAAGTGGTCTGAGCATAGCCGATGTTGTGTTGTCGATAGATGGTATGACGGTTGAAAGTCCACGCGAGATGATGCAACTTCTCGACTCCTATACACCGGGCAATCTTGTCGATTTTGAATTGCTGCGCGGTACGGATGTTCTGCACCGACAAGTCAGGCTAAAAGCCCTACCCGATAACTACGGTCTGACTTATGGCCAGCGGGTATTCGGGTTCACTGTTCAGCCGAGACATGGAGGGGTTGTTGTTCAAAAGGTCGTTGATGGTTCGCATGCGGCTGCCGCCCGACTCCGGGTCGGT
This sequence comes from Desulfuromonadales bacterium, assembly GCA_041573815.1. Taxonomy (GTDB): domain Bacteria; phylum Desulfobacterota; class Desulfuromonadia; order Desulfuromonadales; family UBA2294; genus BM707. The sequence goes on along the minus strand of JBFFPW010000014.1, from coordinate 3,811 downwards.
GACCTGATTGCTGAAGTCGCCGGCATTGAAATATCCGATATCGACACTTATATTGCCGTTATGGAACAGAATATCGGTGAATTGCCGCTGACTTTTCTGGTCGTTCGCGATAACCGTGGCTATTACATAAATTTACCTTGATGGAGCAGCAATGGCCCGTTTGACTTGCGATGCTGATGCCTTGATGCAGGCCGATGCCGATAAGGCCTTTCGTTTGGATGGTTGGATTGACACCGCTCCTTTTGAAGATCTGGTCGGGATTACTATCGAATCGGCATCCGAAGGTCGCGCGGTATTAACTTTGCCCTTTAAGGTGAAGTTGGCGCAAGGGTTAGGGGTATTGCATGGCGGCGCCATGACGACCCTGGCTGATACCGCAGTGGCAATGGCCATCAAAAGCCTTCTGCCCGAGGGAACAGTCTTTGCTACGACTGAACTTGCCATGAAATTCCAGGGACCGGTTCGACAGGGGATGGTGCGGGCGGTTGCAGAAGTTGAAGGACCTATCGGTCGGACATTCAAGGGACTGGCCGAACTATTTGATGAAGACGGCTGCCGGGTCGCCAGGTTTTCATCGACTTTCCGGGTGGCCCGCGATCAGGGCTTTGCAGATTAGTTCTCTCTGTCTTGACTTGATCATAGGCAGATGATAGAACCACGCCATTGTACTCTTTAAGTATGTCTACGGAGAAAAGTGATAATGCGTAATCTTGGTATCGGGCTGGTGTTGCTGGCTCTTGTTTTTTCAGGAGTTGTCGGTATGTACCTCGCCGATTATTTTAATGCCACCGATTCCGGGCAAGCGGCGCCGATTGAAATCGGTCAACCGGCTCCTGACTTCGAACTTTTCGACAAGGCCGGCAAGGGGTATTCGCTTTCATCTTTGCGTGGCAAGGTTGTGCTGGTGAACTTCTGGGCGACCTGGTGCCCGCCATGTCGGGCAGAAATGCCCTCGATGGAAGACCTTTACAAAAACAACATCGATGGCGGAAAACTTGAATTGCTGGCAATTAATGTTGAGCCGGAAGGTCCTGGCATTATTGATGAGTTCAGTAAGGAATATCCACACTCATTTCCGGTTGTTTTTGATCTGAATGCCGAAGTGCAGAATAAATATGGAGTTTTCAAGTTTCCTGAGACTTTTATCATCGACAAAAAAGGTATAATAGTTGAAAAAGTTATCGGCGCTATTGATTGGACCGCTCCAGATGTCCTGACTTACCTGGATAAGCTCACGCAGGAGTAACTTTTGTCTGCTGGAACAGATGTGACATTGTGGATTGCTTTTACGGCAGGGATTCTTTCTTTTGTTTCTCCCTGCGTATTGCCGCTCATTCCATCCTATATAACCTATATTACCGGTCTGTCGTTCAGCCAGGTTCAGGACGCCCACCCTGGAGTTAAAGTCCGTCTGATGGTTCTTTATCATTCGCTCTTTTTTATCCTCGGTTTTTCAGTTGTCTTTATATCGCTCGGTGCTCTGGCCGGGTTTGCCTCGGTCAAGTTTCAGGCGAACCTTCGGGAAGGGCTGGTCTGGGTTCAGCGTATCGGGGGTGTCCTGATCTTCCTGTTCGGTGTGCACATGACCGGGCTTTTTCATTTCGGGGTCTTGCTCGGTGAGAAAAGGGTGCACATCCAGCGCAAGCCGAGTGGCTTTTTCGGGACCTTCCTGGTCGGTCTTGCTTTTGCGGCAGGCTGGACCCCTTGCATCGGCCCGATACTCGGCAGTATTCTTGCCATGGTTGCCGGTTCCTCTGGCGGTGTGGGGCAGGGTGTCTGGTTACTGACGGCCTATTCGGCCGGCCTGGGAGTCCCTTTCCTGGTTTCCGGGCTGCTCTTCCACAGTTTTCTCGCTTTCTTTAATAAATTCCGTAAGCATATCCGGATCACTGAAATCATTACCGGGGTTCTTTTGATGATTGTCGGTGTCAGCCTTTTCCTTGATCTCTTTGGCCGAATGTCGGGGTATCTTTATCGCTGGTTCCCTAATCTCGGTTAGGGGTCTCTGTTTATCTCCTGAACCATTCCATCGCTTAACTATTGACATGAAGTTTATTAATATCTTGACTAAACCACTATGCTTGAGTATTTTTGAAAACGATTTTCATTCTTAGGGGGTGTATGTCAGATTCCAAGCAGGAAATATTCAGGGAATACCTGTTATCGCAAGGGCTGAAATCAACCAGTCAACGTGAAATTATTCTTGCGGAATTCCTTCGTTGCGATGAACACCCGTCGACAGAGGAACTCTACCTGCGGGTTCGCAAGAAGAATCCGCAGGTCGGGTATGCCACTGTACACCGTACTTTGAAGCTTTTTGCCGAATGTGGCATTGCTTCAGTCAGAAATTTCGGCGACGGTACGACCCGTTATGAATCTGTCTCTGGTGATGAACATCATGACCACCTGGTTTGTCAATCGTGCGGCCTGATTATCGAATTCGAGGATGATCGGATAGAGAAGTTGCAGGATAAAGTCGCCGGACAGCATAATTTCAAGGTTGTCGATCATCGTCTTGAACTTTATGGGTTGTGTGAAAAGTGTCAGTAACGAGATGTGCTTTTTTTTGTTTTTTAAGTGAAAACGATTTTCAATAAGATAGGGTGTTTAATTAAATGAGTCGAGTAAGCGGTACTGAGCAGTCTGAGAAAAATGAACCGAATATTATTCTTGTCGGTAGTCCGAATGTTGGCAAGAGTGTCCTCTTTAACGCTCTGACCGGAGCGTATACGACTGTATCAAATTACCCGGGGACGTCAGTCGAAGTTTCCCGTGGTCATTCGACAATTGGTACTCAACGCTACCAGGTCCTTGATACCCCCGGCATGTATTCATTGATGCCGATCACTGAAGAGGAACGGGTCGCCCGTAATATTCTTTTCAGTGAAGCCGCACATGTTGTCGTTCATGTTATCGATGCCCGGAATATCGACCGGATGCTACCGATGACAATCCAGCTGGTTGAGTCGGGGTTGCCGGTCGTTTTGGCGGTCAATATCATGGACGAAGCCGAGCGCATCGGTATGGCGATCGATATACCGCTATTGCAGGAAAAAATTGGCGTGCCGGTCGTTGAGGCAGCTTTTGCCCGTAAGAGAGGGTTTGACGATCTCCAGAAGGCTATTTCCGAATATGACTCATCTCACAAAGCCACTTTTGGTTATGCATCAGATCTTGAGCACGATATTCATAGATTAGTTGAACTTTTGCCGGGCGAGTATCCTGTTCACAAAAGAACACTCGCTATTTTGCTGATGCAGAAGGATGAAGATATCCAGAAGCTGGTCAGCGATGTTGAGGGCGAGCGCTATCCGGAAATTGAAAAGATGGTCTCTTCAATCGTCTTTGAACGTCGAGCCGATCTTCACTTGCGGATCAGTCTTGAACGCAAGCACGTTTGTCGGGGGTTGCTCGATGGAGTGGTCACCCAGCATACCGGACTGCGTACACCTTTTTCTGAACGGTTGTCGACGCTCTCCATGAAGCCGCTCACCGGTGTGCCGCTTTTGTTGATCGCTCTCTATTTTGGCTTGTATGAATTCGTCGGTGGCTTTGGTGCCGGTACTCTGGTCGATTTTCTTGAAGGAACCGTTTTCGAGGGCTATCTGAATCCCTGGGCTGAAACGCTCGGACATGATTATTTGCAGTGGGAGTGGTTGCGGGAGTTGATCGTTGGGGAGTATGGGATCTTCGTTCAGGAAGTACTTGATGATCTTCGGAACGTAGGCGCAGACCGCCTTGTCGTCGAGTGCCGGCCTGACTCGACCCTCGCGCGCCGACCGCAGAGCTTCGAGCCAGGCGGCCTGATCCG
>JBFFPW010000013.1:0-12333 GCA_041573815.1 Desulfuromonadales bacterium | reverse complement strand
GTGGATTGTAGCGGCAGCGAATGGGCACGAACATGCTAGGGAGAATATGGAAATTGCACGAAATAGTGTGATGACCCCATCCCAAATTGAAAAGGGACAAGAGATAGCTAAGGAGATTTGGGCCAGAATAGATAAGTGATTTTTCGCTGGCCTTGATTTGTACCCTAAAATTTAAAAAACATGGTCAAAATGGTGTATATGGTAAGAAGTATATACATTTAAAAAACCAATGATATTAGCAAGTTGTTGATTTCGTTTGGAAAGGGGAAATGAGCGAGAATCCGCTCATAACCCGGAGGTCGGAGGTTCAAATCCTCTCCCCGCAACCAAAATAGTAAAGGGATCTGCTGAATAGCAGATCCCTTTTTGTTTTATGTGGATGACATCTTGGTCAATGTGCAAGAAGTTATGGTGTATTAATGAATTGTATTTGTGTTGACTTCGTTGGGGGTATGCTTAATTATGTAATAATAAATATGTATTCCGATAATGGCAAACCGGAGGCAACTCCGGGACGCAAAGCCACGGGTCCTACTGGGACAGCCGGGTCGCCGAAGAGTCAGCAGACCATCGAGTCTGCGGAAGGGTCTTTTCTTTTATCGGAGAAAAGATCTTTTTTATTTTGGAAGTAAACAATGGGTTTGAGAATTCTTGTGATCGATGACGAGGAGAGTATCCGTGACTCTCTGGCAATTTATTTTCAGGACATGGGGCATGATGTTGTCACAGTTGAGCATCCCTCCCGGTGTGATGGTAAACAACAACGATTGTGTCACGGCCATGAAGAGTGTGCCGATATTCTCCTTATCGATCAGTGGATGCCGGAAATGACCGGGATCGAATATCTGGCTCAAAGACATGACTGGGGATGTCGTGCCATGGGGCAGCGCAAGGCTTTGATGTCGGCCAACCTTCCCGATGAAATCCGCTTGCAGGCAGAAGACCTCGGATGTAAAGTTTTTGATAAGCCGGTTCTCTTGGGCGAGATTGAAGACTGGATTAACGAGGTGGCCTGATTTTCCGCTTATGCTTATAAATAGAAAGCTGCTTCACTTTTTTTGGCTAAATCCTTTACAATGATTGATGTCGCAAAGGAGTTGCTATGCTGGGTCGATTGACATCAACAATACTTTTTCTTTTTCTCCTCGGGCTGTTTCAGTTTTCTTCAGCCCATGCGGAAAAGCTGTTCAAGTATGTCGACGATCAGGGCAACGTCACCTTCACCGATCGGCAGTTAAGTGGGAGTCGGTCGGTCAAGGTCAGCCAGGTGGAAAAAGAAGAGCCAGAACGGCGCTTCTTCATGCAGCTGCGCGGCACGCGTGCCAAAGGGACGCTGCAGGCTGTCAATCAATATTTTGGCCCGGTCGAGATCCGGCTGGAAATGCAAGACCAGAAAAATATCAAGGTTGACCGGGGGCTACCGGCCCGTTTCGTCGTGCCGGCTCGCGGTGAACTACCGACAGTCCGAATTCAGCAGCAAAGAAAGAATCGAAGCTTCTCCTACCGTTATTCCTATTCGGTTGTTTTTGGCGACCCCAATGCCAAGCATGATCCGACCCGGCCATATCGGTTGCCGGTACCGGCTGGAAAATTTTACCGTATTTCTCAGGCTTTTAATGGCGCAGCAACCCATAATGATGAACAGAATCTTTATGCGGTCGATATCGCGCTCGACGAAGGGACACCGGTTCATGCTGCCCGTGGCGGGGTCGTTATGGATGTCGCCAATGATTTTTTCAGTGGTGGCGTCGATGATGAGTCGCTGGCGCAGAAGGCAAATTATGTACGCATTCTACACGATGATGGGACTATGGCTGTTTATGCACACCTCAAGCTTGAGACGCTTCAGTTCCCGATCGGCACCCGGGTACGTCGTGGCCAACTGATCGCCTTTTCGGGGAATACCGGATACTCGACCGGGCCGCATTTGCATTTTGTTGTGCAGAAGAACGTCGGCATGAAGCTGGTTGCAATTCCATTCCGGTTTAATGGTGCCAAAGGGGAGGGGTTCACACCCAAAGAAGGAATGTACGTTGCTGCCAATTGATAACGGTTTTAGTTAGTAATTGCGGTGGTTTAATTATGTTGATTTATGTGTTCATGTCGATTGTTTTCATGTATATCTTTTTCTTAATATCTTGAAATTAGCTTGAAGGGTACTTCATCCGGAGGGGGCGGAGATCTCAGATGTCTATTCGTTCCTCCCTTGAAGAACAGCAACATACAAACCTGATTGAAGCGTTGGTCGATAGCCTGCAACAGCGGGGCTATGATTCGATCAAGGCCGAGCATATCCCGGCATTTGATGGTAATCGGCCGGACCCCATCCACTCTGTTGTGCACGACCATTATTTTATTCCGGATGTTGTTGCAGAAAAAGATGGTAAAAAAGTGCTTTTTGAGGTTGAAACAGCCGGTTCTCTCGATGCCCCTTCCACACGGGCTGAACTGATCACCTTCGCTGTTTACGCGGCTGACAATGACATGCTCTATTACCTGGTTGTCCCGGAAGAGATCCGCAAGCGGGCGGAAATGGCACTTGAACTGATCGAAGAGAGGAAGCAGAGGGCGACCTTTGTTCTCTCCATGCCGTCCTAGTTAACAACGGTGGGAAAATTATAATCGACGTTGTTGCTCACAACATCGCGTCGCTTACCTTATCTCGACACCCTCGGCGGTTATATGGATCGCCTCATTCCTCACTGACACCTGAATGCCCTTGCCCAATAACTCTTCCCAACAAATTAACATTCTGGTAAATTATTTCTCTACGCTAAACAAGAGGGGAACGTTATGTTGAAAAAGCTTTTTCTTGTCCCGTTGCTGCTACTCCTGACCATCTCTTCAGTTTTTGCCGCTGTTGATATTTATGAGTTGCGTGACCGGGCTGAAGCGGGTGATTCCGCGGCACAGTTTCAACTCGGGCGGATGTACGAGACCGGTGTTGATGCCTATGTTGATTACTATGAATCCGTCAAGTGGTATGAGATGGCTGTTAAGGCGGGTTTGCGTGAGGCCCAGTTGAACCTCGGTAGGATGTATGCTGAAGGGCGTGGCGTTTCTCAGGATATGGCTCAGGCCGCCGAGCTTTACCGCCTGGCAGCGGAGCAAAAGCAACCGGAGGCCGTCAGTAATCTGGCAATGCTCTATGCGACCGGCGTAGGGGTTGAGAAGGACATGGCCGAGGCGGCCAAATGGTTTAAGGTCTCCGCCGAGTACGGAAATCAGGAGGCGCAATACAATCTTGGGGTGATATACCGCGACGGGATAGGCGTTGCCAAGAACTCTGCCGAGGCATTGAAGTATCTTTCGATGGCCGCTGAGCAGGGGCACATGAAGTCAAGTCTGGCGGCCGCCGATATCTTTTTCTTCGGCCAGGGAGTCGCTCCGGATATGGCCAAAGCCGCCGAACTGTATAAGAAACCGGCTGCTGCCGGGGATCTCAGGGCGCAACAGCAACTTGCCGATCTCTATTATGAAGGTAAGGGCATTGGCCAGGATTATCGTGAGGCGGCTCGGTGGTACCGTAAGGTTGCTGCTCGGGGTGATGCCGATGCGCAATATATCCTCGGAGTTATGTATGCCGAAGGACAAGGGGTTGCAGCGAGCGATCGCGAGGCGGCTTCATGGTATAAGAAAGCTGCAAACCAGGGGCACCGCGAGGCAGAAAGCAGCCTTGGGTTGATGTACCGTCAGGGGCGCGGTGTCGAGCAGAGCGATAAACTGGCATTTAAATGGTTTGAAAAGGCGGCCCTGAAGGGGGAGGCGATCGCCCAGTTTAATGTCGCCGACCATTACCTGAAAGGGAAGGGCGTTCTGGTTGATCTGGTTAAGTGTTATGCCTGGGTTTTGCTCTCGGCAGAACAGGGTAACGGTGATGCCGCCGGTGCCCTTTCGCAGGTCAAAGGGTTGCTGAATTCGTCCCAGGTTTCCATGGCTGAAGTACAGGCAAGAAAATATCGTTCAGCTTACAGTCATTGATGGCTTTTTTGCCTCTTTCTGCTTGACATTGGATAAGGCATGTTATATAAAATTCACCCTGTTGACCGGAGCCGCTCTTTAAACGACAAACCCTTGAATTTAAAGGGTAAAGGTTGGGAGATGCAGGCGCCTCAAGAAGTTTACAATCAATGCCGATGGCCTCTTCGGGGGCGCGGTTGAAATTTTCAGGCGGTGTAGCTCAGTTGGTTAGAGCATGCGGCTCATATCCGCAGTGTCCGGAGTTCGAATCTCTGCACCGCCACCATTTCAAGAAAGCCCTTTCCGTATGCCGGAGAGGGCTTTTGTTTTTCTGGTGATGAATGAGTATCCAAGAGCGGTTTGAACAGATTTTGCGAACGAATGAGTTGGTTGCTGAGGGTGACACCTTGTTGGTCGCGGTCAGCGGCGGCGCTGATTCGATCGCCCTGCTGACTCTTCTCTCCAGACTGGCAACAGACTTCCCTTTTGCTCTGGTCGCAGCTCATCTCGACCACCAGCTCCGTTCTGAAAGTTCGGACGACGCCGATTTTGTCGTTCGCTATTGTGCCGAGCTGAATATTCCTGTTGTTGTCGAAAGAAAAGATGTTGCCCGGTTCGCCAGGGAAAGTGGTGCTGGCCTGGAAGAGGCTGGTCGCCAGGCTCGACGGCAGTTTTTTGAGCGGGTTGCTGATGTGAACGGCTGTAGCGCAATCGTCCTGGGGCACCATGCCGATGATCAGGCTGAGACGGTCCTGTTCAGGATGCAGCGTGGCAGTGGTCTCAGCGGTCTTTCTGCCATGCGGATGAAATCGGGGCCCTACATCCGGCCGCTGCTCAGTCTTCGTCATAGCGAGTTGCGGGAGTATTTACACCAGGAAGGAATCGACTGGCGGGAAGATGCCAGTAATGACGATCTGACCTTTACCCGCAACCGGATTCGGCATCAATTGTTGCCGCAATTGCATCAGCTTAATCCGCAAATTGTTAATGCCTTAACCCGGCTCAGTCGACAGGCCGCTGATGAGGAAGACTATTGGGCCTCGTTCTCTGCGGCTTTTCTTGATCAGCATGGCCACCATGGTGACGACGGATTTGAGATCCCTGTCTCCCTTTTGATGGCTTTTTCCCGGGCTGAACGTCGCCGGGTGCTGCGCGCATTCTTGCGGCAGGTCAAAGAACCTTTGGTCGGTATCGATTCCGGTCATATCGAACAGGTTGAGGATTGTCTTATGGCGGCGCGACCGCAGGCTGATCTTGACCTGCCGGGTCTCTGGGTTGGACGACGTTATGATCGGCTGTTGTGCGCGGCCAAAATGCCGGAGGCCGCTGATTATGAAATCAGTATTTGTGCGCCGGGCGAGTATCTGTTGCCGACCGGCGCACTGTTGCGGGTCGAATCAGGGAAGCAACTGGTCGACCTGGATGATGTGGCTTCAGCGCAGTTCTGTGCTGAGCAGGTTCCGTTTCCGATAACGGTACGCTCGCCACGTGCCGGCGATCGCTTTCAACCCTCGGGAATGAGTGGTACGAAGCTGCTGAAAGATTATTTTGTTGATGCCAAAGTTGACCGGGAAAGTCGACAGCGAACACCTGTTGTTTGTTGCGGCAAAGAGGTCATATGGTTGGCCGGAAGACGACGCTGCGAACAGTTTCGCCCTGTTGTCGGTAAGAAACTTTTAAAAATTACGTTATTAGGCAGAAACAGGGAGTTGAATAGCTTGTGAGACGCCCGTTTTTGTGTTAAATTTTCGTGTCATATAAGCCTTGTATTTATGCATGATTACAAGATATTTTTCTACTCGCACATGTTTTAGGGGGTAAGGTGAACCAGTTCTATAAAAATCTCGCACTCTGGCTCGTTATCTGTCTGGTTATGATCATGCTTTTCAATATGATGGGCCAGAAAGATCAAGAACAAAAGCCAATCAGTTATACCGCTTTTCTGACTGCAGTTGACGAAGGGCGTGTTCAACAGATTACGGTACAGGGTTCCGATATCAACGGAATCTATGTTGATAACAGTAAGTTCAAGACATATTCACCGAACGATCCGAGTCTGATCGCTGATCTCCGGACCAAGGGTGTCATTATCGAGGCCAAGCCGGATGAGGATCGCAGTTTCTGGTTTACCCTGCTGGTCTCGTGGGGACCGATTCTTCTGCTGATTGCCGTCTGGATTTTCTTTATGCGGCAGATGCAGTCAGGTGGCGGTAAGGCGATGAGTTTCGGCAAAAGTAAAGCCAAACTGCTGACTGATTCGCATGCCCGCATCACGTTTAGTGATGTCGCCGGCATAGACGAAGCCAAAGATGAACTCGAAGAGATCGTCTCCTTTCTCAAAGATCCGAAGAAATTCTCTCGTCTCGGTGGGCGGATTCCAAAAGGGGTTCTGCTGATTGGACCTCCCGGAACAGGTAAGACTCTTCTTGGCCGCGCTATTGCCGGTGAAGCGGGAGTTCCATTCTTTTCGATCTCCGGTTCTGATTTTGTTGAAATGTTTGTCGGTGTTGGTGCCAGTCGGGTTCGTGATCTGTTTGTCCAGGGCAAGAAAAATGCGCCGTGTATTATTTTTATCGATGAGATTGACGCGGTCGGTCGTCACCGTGGTGCCGGTATGGGTGGTGGACACGATGAGCGGGAGCAGACCCTGAACCAGTTGCTGGTTGAAATGGATGGTTTTGAGTCGAACGAAGGCGTTATCCTGATCGCCGCGACGAACCGCCCCGATGTTCTCGATCCGGCGCTGTTGCGTCCCGGTCGCTTTGACCGTCAGGTCATGGTCCCTCGTCCTGATGTTAAGGGTCGAACCAAGATACTGCAGGTGCATGCCCGTAAAACTCCACTCTCAGAAGATGTGAACCTCGAAATCGTCGCCAAGGGGACTCCCGGTTTTTCAGGTGCTGACCTGGAGAACCTGATCAACGAAGCTGCTCTTCTGGCGGCCCGTGCCGACAAGAAGCATGTTGAAATGGAAGATGTCGAGGCGGCCAAGGACAAGGTCATGATGGGGGCCGAGCGCCGCTCCATGGTGATCACCGATGAAGAGAAAAAGGTCACCGCTTATCATGAAGCTGGTCATGCGCTGGTCGCTCTCTTTACTCCCGGAGCCGATCCTGTCCATAAAGTTTCGATTATTCCGCGTGGTCGAGCTATGGGTGTCACCATGTACCTGCCGGCCGAAGAGAAATACAACGAGACCAAGGATGGGCTGTATATCAAAATCTGCACCTTACTTGGTGGCCGCATTGCCGAAGAACTCACTTTTGATTCAGTCACGACCGGCGCTTCAAACGATCTGGAGCGGGCAACAGCCATAGCGCGCAAGATGGTTTGCGAATGGGGAATGAGTGAAAAGATGGGTCCGCTGACCTTTGGTGAGAAGGATGGCGAAGTTTTCCTTGGCCGGGATTTCGGGCATACCAAGAACTACAGCGAATCGACGGCAATGGATATCGATAACGAGATTCGTTCGATAATCAAGGAAAATTACGAGCGGGCCACCAAGGTTCTCAAGGAGAACAATGCAGCGCTCGTCGCTGTCGCCGATGCGCTGCTCGAAAGAGAAAACCTCGAATCAGATGAGCTGAACAGGATTGTTTTCGGCGATGACTCATCGGATAAAGATACTGCCGAAGGCGAAACGGTTGCTCCGGCAGACGGGCCTTGCCTTGATGAGGCGAACCCGGCTACGGATGACTGAACCGATTCATCAAGATAAATGCAGGGGTAGCCTGCCGAATTTTATATGCGGTCGAAACAGCAGGCTGGATTTGTCTCGACCGAGAATCATGGGCGTACTCAATGTTACGCCCGATTCATTTTACGACGGGGGGCGCTACCCCTCGGAAGATGCTCTGCAAAAGCGGATTCGTGAGATGGTCGCCGAAGGGGTTGACCTGATTGATGTCGGCGGTGAAAGTACCCGCCCCGGTTCGCAATCGGTGAGCGTTGAAGAAGAGCTTGATCGGGTCATTCCGGCGATCAAGGCAATTGTTGCCATATCTGATGTCCCGGTATCAATCGATACGACCAAGGCAAAAGTTGCGGCTGAGGCGATTCTGGCCGGGGCCGGGTTCATAAATGATATCAGCGGCCTGCAGTTTGATCCGGATATGGCCAAGGTGGCAGCAACAAGTGGCGCCGGCCTGTTTCTGATGCATACCCGGGGGCGTCCCGACACCATGCAGTCAGATACTTCGTATCAGGACATTATGGTTGAGATTGCCGAAGTTCTTGGGTCGGCTATTGCTCAAGCGCACGCTGCCGGAGTTGCGAAAGACAAGATTGCGGTTGACCCCGGAATCGGTTTTGGTAAAAGCGTTGAGGGGAACCTCGAAATTTTGCGCCGGCTTGAAGAATTAAGCAGCTTGGGCCGACCAATACTGTTGGGGACCTCCCGCAAGAGTTTTATTGGCAAGGTACTGCAGCGGGAGAATCCGGAAGCACGTTTGGCCGGATCTTTGGCGACCATTGCTCTTGGTGTGGCGTCCGGAGCGAAGATATTCAGGGTTCACGATGTTCAGGCCGCCCGCGAAGCGGCAGAAATCGCCTGGGCGATCATCGGGAAAACTGAGCAAGTAAAGTCAGGAACTTAACAAGGGGGTTAAGGTGCGGTTTTTTCAGGACTTCAGATGGCTTCTCGACCTGCTCGATATAGTCCTTGTTGCCTTTATCATTTATCGGATCTTTCTCCTCATTAAAGGGACCCGGGCGGTGCAAATGCTGCTTGGCCTGGCGGTTATCCTGATCGTCTATGTTGCCTCGCAGATGGGTGAACTCTACACCCTGCACTGGATTCTTGACAACTTCCTCGCCTCGATCATTGTCGTCATTATCGTCATCTTCCAGAATGATATCCGTCGCGCTCTGATTCATGTTGGGCGCAATCCGTTTTTTGCCGATCTTTCGTTTCGCGAGGAGTCGGTATTGATTGAAGAATTGGGGCGGGCGTCGATAAGTTTGGCCAGCAAACGGCAGGGTGCGTTGATCGTTATTGAACGTGAGACCGGCATTAACGATTTTCTTGAGGTCGGCATTGAAATTGACGCAAAGGTGTCAAGTGATCTTATTCAGGCAATCTTCCAACCGGGTTCTCCAATTCACGATGGTGCCCTGGTTATTCAGGAAGGTCGACTCAAGCGTGCCGGCTGTTTCCTGCCCTTGTCACAGGATGTCTCTATCAGCAAGAAGCTGGGGACCCGCCATCGAGCAGCTATCGGCCTGACCGAGCTGGTCGACGCGGTCGCAATCGTAATTTCGGAAGAGACCGGCAAGGTCTCGATTGTCGTTGGTGGTCGCCTGACCCGTGATCTTGATAGCACTGCTTTGCAGCGGGTCTTGAAACGTCTGCTTGAACCGCGGATCAAGACAAAAGGGAAAAAGAAGAAATAGCCTATGTTTGGTGCAATAACTGAAAACCTGATGTTGAAAGTTCTGGCGTTTGTTTTCGCCCTGATTCTCTGGTTCTTTGTCATGGGTGAGCAAAAGCTGGAAAAAGGTTACCCGGTACCCCTTGAGCTGCGGAACGTGCCGCAAGGGCTGATTGTTACCAGTGAAGTCCCAAGCCTGATTGACGTCAGAGTTTCCGGCCCGCGAACCGTTTTGTTGAATCTTTCCCTGGCCGATCTGGCGATCGGCGTCGACTTGAAGGATCTGCCTCCCGGGGTGACATCCTTTAAGCGGCTCGATGAGCGGCTTCGGCTGCCGCGTAGTTTGAAAATAACCCGCCTTTCACCGGCCGTTATCGATGTCCGACTTGAGAAAATTCAAAAGAAAAGTGTGCCGATTCGGACAGTTTTTACCGGTGTTTTGCCGGAGGGGTTGAAGGTTGAAAAAATCACTCTTGTGCCTGATCAGGTTGTTGTTAGTGGTGCCGGTAGTGAACTGAAGAATGTCAGTCTCGTTGAAACCGAGCCGATCGAGGTCGGCGAAGTTCATGAAAGTTTCAAGCTTGAGGTGCCGCTTAATTATATCGGCAAGTTTTCATCGCTTGATAAAGAGCAGGGAGTTGTCGAAGTTGATGTTACGATCGTTCCGGTGAAGCCGGTTCGCAAGAAAGGAAAATAGTTTTTATGGCAAAGCGCCTTTTTGGAACAGATGGCGTTCGCGGTGTCGCAAACGTTTACCCGATGACGGCTGAGGTCGCAATGCAACTCGGCCGGGCCGCCGCGCATCTTTTTAAGGATGCCGACCGACGGCACCGGATTTTGATCGGCAAGGACACCCGTCTTTCCTGTTATATGATTGAAAATGCCCTGGTCGCTGGCATCTGCTCTATGGGGGTTGACGCCTACCTGATCGGCCCGATGCCGACACCCGGTATTGCTTTTCTGACCGCATCGATGCGGGCTGATGCCGGCATCATGATTTCGGCCTCACACAATCCCTTCCAGGATAACGGCATCAAGTTTTTTTCCCGGGACGGCTTTAAACTGCCGGATAGCATGGAGCTTGAAATCGAGGGCCTGATTGACACCGGCAAAATTGATTCGTTGCGGCCGATCGCTTCCGATGTCGGCAAAGCCTATCGTATTGATGATGCCAGTGGTCGCTATATCGTTTTTCTTAAACATTCCTTTCCGCGTGATCTTGATCTGAACGGCCTGAAGATTGTTCTCGATTGTGCCAATGGTGCCGCCTACAAAATTGCCCCGACCGTTCTCGAGGAACTCGGCGCAGAGGTGATCCGGCTCGGCGTATCCCCCAATGGTACGAATATTAATGCCGGTTGTGGATCACTGCATCCGGATGTGATGGCGAAGGCGGTTCTGGAGAACCAGGCTGATCTTGGTATCGCTCTTGATGGTGACGCTGACCGGGTGCTTTTCGTAGATGAAAAAGGCGCCCTGGTCGACGGTGATCACGTCATGGCAATCTGTGCCACCGATATGCTGCAGGAGAAAAAACTGGCAAAGGAGACGGTCGTCGCTACGGTGATGAGCAATATGGGGCTGGATATCGCGATTCGTCAAGCCGGCGGCAAGATCGTCAAGACTGCCGTTGGTGACCGTTATGTCGTTGAGGAGATGCGCAAGAGTGGCTACAACCTCGGCGGCGAACAGTCCGGGCATATGATTTTCCTGGAGCACAACACCACCGGAGATGGCATGATTTCGGCCTTGCAGGTGCTGGCTATTATGCAGCGCAGCGGTCGCAAACTTTCGGATCTGGCAGGAGTAATGACCTCTTTACCGCAGGTTCTGCTGAATGTCCGGGTTGACCGCAAGGCGGAACTTGAATCGGTGCCGTTGGTGCAAAAGGCGATTGAGAAAGCAGAAGCCGATCTCGGTGACAGTGGCCGTGTGTTGATCCGTTATTCCGGCACTGAGCCGTTGCTGCGAATTATGCTTGAAGGTGAGGACGAGAAGCAGATTCTTGAACTGGCCCACGATATTGCAACCGAGGTGGAAAAGAGTCTCGGTGGGCGCAGAGAGGAACATTAGCCATGGCGAAACTGGGTGTTAACGTCGACCATGTTGCCACCATTCGGCAGGCCCGTGGTGGGAGTGAACCGGATCCGGTTGCCGCGGCGGCAATTGCCGAACTGGCGGGGGCGGATGGTATTACAGTCCACTTGCGCGAAGATCGCCGGCATATCCAGGAACGGGATGTTGTCTTGCTGCGCAAAACGGTTCAAACTCGCCTGAACCTGGAAATGGCCCCGACCGATGACATGGTCGCCATGGCCCTGAAGATTTTGACTGACGCGGTGACGCTGGTGCCGGAGAAGAGGGAAGAGCTGACGACCGAAGGTGGTCTTGATGTCAGTCTGCACCGGTTGCTGATCAAGAAGCAGGTTGACATGTTGCGGCAGGGCGGTATCAGTGTCTCCCTCTTTGTCGATCCTGAAATAGAACAGATCAAGATGTCGCATCGGGTTGGGGCCGATTATATCGAAATCCACACCGGCACCTATTGTGATGCCAAAAAAGAGGAGATGCGCAAGACCGAGCTCACCAAAATCGAAACAGCGATCCGGGCCGGTCGAAAGCTTGGCCTTGGCGTCAATGCCGGTCACGGACTTGATTACTGGAATATCCGCAAAGTTGTCGCTTTGGGCGGTGTTGAGGAGTTTAATATCGGCCACAGTATCATCTCCCGGGCGGTTTTGGTCGGACTTGACCGCGCGGTCAGGGAGATGGGCGACCTGGTCCGCGGGGGCTAGCATGTCACCTGTCGCCGGTCTCGGGACCGATCTCTCCCGCATTGCCCGTTTTGAACGGTTGATCGTCGAGAAGAAGGCAGTGATCGATCGTCTTTTTACTGACAGCGAAAAAGCTTATGTCTTCAGTAAAAAGTTTCCAGCGCCGCATCTGGCTGCCCGCTTTGCTGCCAAAGAGGCATTTTTGAAGGCGCTCGGGTTGGGACTGCGTG
>JBFFPW010000012.1:0-12423 GCA_041573815.1 Desulfuromonadales bacterium | reverse complement strand
GGTTGACGAGAATCTGCCGTAGCTGGTCACTATCGCCGTTGACCGTGAGCAGAAATTCCGGCCGTTCATAGTCAATAATGATTTCCTTGAACAGTCGTTGTGGTGAAAGTGAAAGGATAGTCTCACGACAAAGACGATCAAGATCAACCGGTTCATGCACACCGCTGACACTGCGGGCAAAACCGAGCAGCCCGCCGGTAATCCGCTTGCAGCGTCGGCACTCGTCAATAATCGAACGCAGATCATCACACCGCGGGTCATCCGGCGGACAGTCATCAAGTAGCAGCTCGGCATAGCCGAGAATGATACCGACAGGATTATCTATCTCGTGTGAAATTCCGGCGGCCAGCTGCCCAATAGCCGCCAGCCTTTCAGACCGGATCAGTTGCGCCTGCACTTGCTGCAATTCGGCATTCGCCTGTTGCAACGCCTGGTTTTTTTCTGTCAGAGCACTTCGACTCTGATCAAGATTTTCTGACATTTCATTAAATGAACGGGCCAGAGAAGCGACTTCGTCACTCCCCTGCACTTTCATCCGGGTCTGCAACTCGCCGCGACCAATCGCCTGCACTCCCTCAATGAGCTGTTCGACCGGCTTTGCCACCCGCCGGGCGACGATGGCCGCCAGCAGAAGCGAGACAAGCATCGCCAGAATACCGATGCGCAAAAACTGCTGGCGCATCTCGGCCTGGCGCCGATCAACTGACTCGTAAGAGATAAGATAACGGGCGACCAGCACCTGCTCACCCGTCGGCCCGAATGCCGGAGCCAAAAGATCAAGCAACCGATGACCATCGACAAGATGTGCAGTCTGGACGGTTGTCCGCTGAACCTTGAGCCGACCGGAGATCTCATTATCCATCGACGGATCGAGAACCAGATCAATAAAGTCGGGGAAATGCGGCGACTCAAACAATAAACGGCCGCTTGACGAATAGAGAGAGAAGCGGATCAGATCACGATTGAAACCGAGGAAATCATAGACGTAGGCCAGACTCTCGGCATCTTGCGGAGGGAAAGTCCCCCGGAACTGCTTGAGAATCTCCGGAGTCGCAAAACGGGCAAACGACACATTCTGCGCACGCAGGTGTTCCTCCCATTGCCTCGACTGCCCCCTGACCAGAAAGAAAAAAGTGCTCATCAGGACAGCAACGAGGATGATAGCAGTATAAAAAAAGAGTTTTTTACCCAGAGTGACTTTCACGGCATTCACTGCCCCCTATTCGAGCAACATCATAGGTGAGTCAGGTTAAAGGTGTCAATAATTCAACTATTTATCTTCCCGTTCATATAAACATTTGACATAATAGCCTGATTAGATTATTTTTATGACCGTTTTAGTTATATTTAAACTTCATTGTCACGACTTGACGATCAGGTATCTCTTTTCTAAGATTAATTTTAATATTTTAGTCCGCATTAAAAAAGGAGGATTTCTGCATGGACAAACCGGAATATAATATCGCCATTGTCAGGGGCTTCGTAACCTGGAGCATCCTGTGGGGGCTGGTCGCTATCCTGGTCGGAGTTATCGTCTCTTTCCAGATGATTGACCCTGACCTCAACTTCCCCCCCTACCTGACGTTCGGCAGACTGCGGCCAATTCACACCAATGCCGGAATTTACGGCTGGGGCGTCGGGTCGATATTTGCGATGTTTTTCTACATTGTGCAGCGGCTCTGCAAAACAGCTCTCTGGAGTGACAAACTGGCTCGTTTCCAACTCTGGTTTTTCAATGCTACCATTATTGCTTCTGCTGTCACTCTGATTCTCGGTTATACCACTTCAAAAGAATACCATGAGATGGAGTGGCCAATTGATGTCATGATTGTCATTCTCTGGGTCGCCTTTGCGATCAATATCATCATGACCATCATCAAACGACGTGAAGAGCAGATGTACATATCACTCTGGTACATGCTGGCGGCTATTGTTGGTGTTGCCATCCTCTTTCTGGTCAATTCTGCCGCCGTTCCGGTTTCACTGTTCAAATCCTATTCAGCCTATGCCGGCACCAATGATGCCAATGTGCACTGGTGGTTCGGACATAACGCTGTTGCCATGGCACTCACAGCACCGCCGTTGGCGATGTTCTACTATTTCCTGCCAAAATCGACCGGCGTGCCGATCTACAGCCATCGCCTGTCAATCATCGCTTTCTGGAGCCTGATCTTCATGTACCTCTGGACCGGCGCTCATCATCTGCTCTGGACCCCGGTTCCTGACTGGATTCAGACACTGGCGATGGCCTTCTCGGTCATGCTGATCGCCCCCTCCTGGGGATCGGTCATCAACGGCTACCTGTCGATGAACGGCCAATGGCATCAGATGCGAGAGAATTACCTGGTTAAATTCCTGATTGTCGGCATCACTTTCTATGGTCTGCAGACCCTGCAGGGACCGATGCAGGCAATCCGCACCTTCTCAGCCTTCATTCACTACACGGACTGGGTTCCGGCGCACATCCATATGGGGACCATGGGCTGGGTATCAATGATCGCTTTCGCCGGAATCTACTACCTGGCACCACGCATCTATGGTCGTGAGCTTTACAGCATTCCGCTGGCCAACCTGCATTTCTGGCTGATCCTGATCGGGCAACTGATCTGGTCGATCTCACTCTGGATCGCCGGCGTGCTGCAGGCCGGTATGTGGAATGCGATGAATGACGACGGCAGCCTGACCTATACCTTCATGGAAACCATGGTCGAGATGTACCCCTATTGGTGGGCCCGCAGCATCGGCGGCGTTATCTACCTGCTCGGTGTTGTTATCTTTATCTACAATCTGGTTCTGACAGCCAAAGGCGATAAATCCGCTCCGGTTGTTGCCAGTGCAGAAGGGAGGGCCTAGATTATGTGGGAGAAAAAACCGATTCTACTTCTGCTGTTGGCGACCGGCACTATTCTCGTCGGTACCATTGTCACCATGATCCTGCCCTTTGCCTGGGTGAATACCGATCATGACAAGATTGAAACGGTCACCCCTTACAATGCCCTCGAGCAGGAAGGTCGTGACATTTATATCCGTGAAGGCTGCAATAACTGCCATTCACAGACGGTCCGCCCGCTGGTCGCCGAAGTCCTGCGCTATGGCGAATATTCCAAGTCAGGTGAATTTGTTTATGATCGCCCCTTCCTCTGGGGTTCGAAGCGGACCGGTCCCGACCTGGCCAGGATTGGCGGCAAGTATCCGGATGACTGGCACTACAAGCATATGGATTCACCCCGCTCGATGGTTCCGAAAACCAATATGCCGGACTACAAGTGGTTACGTGACAACAAACTTGACCCGGATATGGTTCGTCGCAAGATGGACGTTCTGAACTTTCCGTACAGCGGCGATGAAATCAAGGCCCTCAATAACAAAAACGAGATGGATGCCATTGTTGCCTACATGCAGAAACTCGGCACCGGCATCCCGTGGCGTGAATCCGCGGCCATTACCATTGTTGGCGATTTGACAAATCCGTATTCCGGAGTTGACCACTTGACGATGGAAGGCTGGGAAGATATCTATCAGGAAAACTGTGCCGCCTGCCATGGAGAGCACATGGAGGGGGACATCGGCCCCGAACTTGTCGGCTCAGCTTACGAAGAGGCTGAGCTATTTGAAATCATCTACAATGGTATTTCCGACGGCGGCATGCCCGGCTTTTCCAACCTCGGGAAAGACAAGGTCTGGAAGCTGGTCAACTACCTGAAATACTACCAACAGGGCGAAGGACATCATTGATGGACTGGGGATCAATTACATACCTTGGTGTTACCCTGGCTCTCTTTATTATCTTTGCTGTCATTGTCGTCAGGACCTACAGCAAAAAACATAAAGAACAGGGTGAAGCTCCGAAGTACCGGATGCTGGATGACGATTAATTCAATCTGACAAAAAGGATGGGATCATGACAAACGATATACACAATGACGAACATGCCGATGGTATCGTTGAAAACCGCGAGCAACCCCCGCCGGTCTATTTCAATATACTTTTTTACGGCCTGATCATCTGGGGAGTTATTTTCATGGCTTACTACCTTTTCTCAGGCTGGAGTTCGGATGCCGAATTCCAGGAGAAAATGGCAACGCACAAGGAACAGTCAGCCAACAAATAAGAACTGACTGATCATCAAAAAAGCAATCACTGCAACGGGGGAAGTCAGACTTCCCCCGTTCTTTTCTGACAGGTCCGGATGACCCGAATCAAACTTCTCAGCCCCTGGCGCCGCCGCTTCCAGTGGGGTACGACCCTGCTGATCCTGCTGTTGCCCTGGTTCCGAATTAACGGCAAAAGCCTGCTGCGGCTTGATATCGGCGAGTTAAACTTCTATTTCTTCGGCCAGGTTTTGCGGATCGAAGAGCTCTATCTTATGCTTTTCTTCTGCCTCGCCCTGGTTCTCTTTTTTTTACTTGCGACCCTAGTTTTCGGACGGGTCTGGTGCGGATGGGCCTGTCCGCAAACAACCCTGAACGACGTGGCCGAATGGTTGGCCGGCGCCCTGAATCTCACCGTTACCAACAACAAACTCGAAGGAGAGTTCTGGCGCAAGGCTCTGATTCACTGCTGTTATCTGCTCCTAGCCTTTCTGGTCGCGGCCAACCTGCTCTGGTATTTTATCGAACCGAGACATTTTTTTATTCAGCTCGCCAACGCGGAACTGCACTTTGCGGCGTCGGTGACCTTGTTGATTGTCTTCGTGACCCTGTATATTGATATGGCATTCATCAGAAGGCTGATGTGTCGTGATTTTTGTCCCTATGGACGCATTCAGACGGCACTGGTCGACCCTGGCACCTTGACCCTGCATATTCCTCAATCGGAAAGTCATCGGTGCATCAAATGTGGCGCCTGTGTCCGGGTCTGCCCGATGGAGATTGACATCCGCCAGGGATACCAGGTTGAATGTATCAATTGCGGCCGGTGCCTCGACGCCTGCCGTAAGGTTATGGCACCACGAAAAGAAGACGGCCTGATCCGCTACAGCTTCGGTTTGGAAAACAGGGGTGTCCGGGCCCTGCTGAATCCCCGGACTCTGCTGGTGACTATAGCGACCCTGGGAATCATAGGCATCTTGATCATCGCGACATTGAATCGCCCTCTGGCAACGCTGAAAATATCAAAATCGCACCTGGTCTCTGATAGAATTCTTGAGGACGGCCAGCAGGCCATATTCTTTAATGCCTGGATCAATAACCGTAGCCAGCAGGAACAGGTTTATGACCTCGAAGCATTTGACCATTTGGCCGGAGAGTCACTGCTGATCAAGGGACAAACCCGGAAAATCATTCTCACCGGTGGCGGCAATCAGAGAATCGATTTTGTTCTGGTTGCCAATCCACCGAAAAAAGAGAAAAATATTCAATTTATCCTCAAAGATAAGGGGGGTGAGCAAATGGCCTCCGTCATTGCTTCAATTTCACCCATCACAAGAAAAAGCCATGAATCAAAATAAAAAATCAAAAATCCCGTTACTTCTGGCCATTGTCATTGGTATTTTCGTTTTATTCCTGGCCTGGTCCGCTAAAAAGGCCTCCATCGGCGGTACGGATGTCACCGACTCCGACTACTACAGCAAGGGAATGAAATACAACTCGACCCTGGTCGAGAAACGGGCGGCCAGTGTCATCGGCTGGTCCCTTCAGGCAGCGCTGCAACAGAGCAACCTGACC
Source organism: Desulfuromonadales bacterium (assembly GCA_041573815.1). GTDB lineage: Bacteria > Desulfobacterota > Desulfuromonadia > Desulfuromonadales > UBA2294 > BM707. The sequence continues at coordinate 6,757 of JBFFPW010000012.1, read as the reverse complement.
CTGAATCTGACCGACAAAAACAAGGCGCCAGTGACAGGTGCCAGTGGACAAGCGACTTTTCCTGAGCCGGGCAATAATCGCTCCAGAACCTTTCAGCTCGATGAGTCAGAACCCGGGACGTACCAACTGACAGTTCCGCCTGATCTGGCTGGAGAGCAACTGGTTCGGGTCGAATTCGAGCGGGACGGAGCCCGCATCAACCGTCAGCTCCTGTTAAATATTGCGAAAACAACGGCACCAAAACAAGGTGAATAGTAAAACAGACATATGCCACCATTGTGGCCTGCCAATCCCGGATGGAATCGACATCCGTGACCATTATGGCGACCAGGAAGTCCTGTTCTGCTGCCATGGCTGCCACGGTGCATTCCTTATTATTTCCGGATCAGGTCTGGAGCGTTTTTATCAACAACGGGACTGGCCGGACTCCGGGTACCCGGAAGGGGTCTACGAAACAAACTTTGATGATACGACCCTGAAACCTTACATCGTCCCGATCAACGAAAGACTTTCCGAAATCTCTTTTCTGGTCGATGGCATCCGCTGTGCAACCTGTGTCTGGCTTTTAGAGAAGGTACTGAAACAAAAAGACGGGGTCGAGGATATCCGGGTCAACTACGGATCACATCGGGCCCGCATTGTTTTCGACCAGATAAAAATCCCCCCCCAGAAGCTTTTCACGGCAATAAGTAAACTCGGCTACCTGCCCCGGCCATACAGTCGCAATGCCTTCCAGGAGGCAGCCGCCCGGGAACAGAAGTCGTTGCTCATCCGTTTTGGTACCGCCGGGTTCCTGTCGATGCAGCTTATGGGCTATTCATTAGCACTCTACGCCGGCTACTTCCACGGCATCGACCCCAACGTGAGGCAGCTTATTCAGTATTTTGCCGCTGCCGTTACAACGCCCGTAGTTTTTTACTCCGGCTGGCCGTTTTTATCTGGGGCCATCAGGAGCTTGGTCAACCGGGCTCCGAGCATGGATCTGCTGATCGCCCTCGGAGTCACCACCGCCTACTGTTACAGCCTGTTTGCCATGTTTACCGGTGGCGAAGTTTACTTTGACACCGCGGCGATGATCGTCACCTTGATCCTGCTGGGACGACTCCTTGAGAACTCGGCCCGCAACCGTTCGATGTCTGGAATCGACAAGCTGATGCAGTTGGCTCCCGACACGGCACGACAAACGGACGGAACGAAGAACTGGACCGTTCAAAGCATCAACCTCAAACCGGGTGATTGTATCATCGTACTTCCAGGCGAGAGGATTCCGGTCGATGCCATCGTTTCCGACGGTGAAAGTGAATTTGACGAATCGACTATTACCGGTGAGGCGTTGCCGGTTTATCACACGACCGGTGACCAGATCACCTCCGGCAGCTTGAACCTGACAAACTCAATTACCCTCGAAGTGACCCGGATCAAGGCCGACTCCTTTATCTCGAGAATGAACCGACTGGTCGAGGAGGCACAGAACCGTAAGGCACCGGTACAGTCTTTGGCTGACCGGATTGCCTCATTTTTTGTCCCGATTGTCATTGGCATCGCCATAATGACCTGGAGTTTCTGGGCGTGGCAGGGCGATGGCAATGTCAATGCCGTATTGAATGCGGTTGCCGTTCTCATCGTCGCCTGCCCTTGCGCCCTCGGCCTGGCGACACCAACGGCAGTCCTTGTCGCAACTGGCCAGGCGGCCGCATCAGGCATTCTTTTTCGCGGCGGCGACATTCTTGAAGGCGCCAGTCGAGCCGACATTGTTGCCTTTGACAAAACCGGCACCTTGACTCTGGGTCGACCAACCGTGACTGACGTTATTCCGGCCTCAGGCATTGACCGGAACCAACTCATTCAATATGCAGCCAATGCCGCAGCCGGCTCAAATCACCCGCTGGCCAAGGCAATTGCAATATATGCGACAAAAAACAATATCGACGCAAGTCAGATTCAGTCGACGGAAACAATCCCGGGAAGGGGGTTGGTTGCACTCTCTGGCGATGCCCATCTCCGACTTGGCAGTCGCCTGTTCTTGCAGGAAAGCAATATTTTGTTACCTGATCAACAAGTCCATTTACAAACTGAAGTTCACCTGGCTCTGAATGGGACCTATTTCGGGACATTCCTTTTCACAGACCCGCTGAGAGTTGAAGCAAAAGATACGATTGAGTCACTTCAAAAATTCGGTATGGAAACGGTCCTGTTGACCGGAGATCGTGAAGGGCCAACCCGGGAGATCATAAAAGCCCTCGGCATCAGTTCATACCAGAGCGAAATGAAACCTGCCGACAAAGCCGAATGGATCCTTAACAAACAGCAAGAAGGACGGATCCTGATCATGGTCGGCGATGGTATTAACGATGCCCCGGCTCTTTCCCAGGCTGATCTCGGCTGTGCTATGGCCGGTGGAACCGATATCGCCCTGGAAACCTCCGACCTGGTCCTGACCCGCCCGGATCTTGCCAAGCTTTTTACCGCGATTCAGCTGGCCCGCAAAACGCTGACAGTCATCAAGCAAAACCTTTTCTGGGCCTTCTCTTACAACATTGTTGCCATCCCGCTAGCCGCCAGTGGCCTGCTCGCGCCGATCTGGGCGGCTGCCGCCATGGCGTCCAGCTCAATCCTCGTTATTGGCAACTCTCTCCGCCTCGGCCGTCATCTTAAAAAAAGTATTGCCAACCACCCACCCATGCCATTAGAATCCACCAATGATTAAGTCAATTGTTATTCTGATATTGTTATCACTGTTTGTTGGCACCGGCGTCTGGCTTTTCTTTATCTGGGCCGTAAAAAAAGGCGAGTTTGATGATGTTGAAGGGCCAAAATATCGCATGCTCCTTGATGTTGATGAAGAAAACGACCACAATAAGGAGAGCAAATGATGACGCTGGCATGCAGAATGGTCCTGTTGTCAATTATCTTGATCCTCGCCGCTGGCACAGTTGCGGCCAAAGAGACCATCATAACAACAGACAACGATCAACCGGTCGCCGCGACGTTAACCTTTGCAGCTGACCCATTAAAAAGCATGACGGAAATCCCTTTCACCCTCGAGTACAACAACAAAGACATCCTAATCCATTCTGCGGCGTGCGCCCTGACCATGCCGGCAATGGAAATGCCCGACAATCACCCGAAACTGACCTGTACAGATCACAACTGTACCGGGAAAGCGGTCTTTACCATGGGCGGCGTCTGGCAAAGTACTTGCGGTTTGATTCTGCAGGATGGAAGCCATACGTCAATCGTATTTGACATAGGCATGGTTAAAATGAAATGAGTGAACCGCTTTACAGCATGGCATTTACCACCGGTCTGTTCGGCTCCGGACACTGCATAGGCATGTGTGGTGGTATTGTTGCTGCTTTTTCACTTTCGAGCGAGGGGCAGCGCGGCGGTGTCTTATTTCATATTTTGTACAACCTTGGCAGAATTACAACTTACAGCGTAATTGGCGCCCTGGTCGGCTGGCTCGGATCGGCCATTGCTTATACCGATGCATTTTCTACAGTTACCAAGATCATTCTGCTCGGCTCAGACTTTTTTATTATCATCATCGGTCTGGGGACAGCCGGCCTTTATACACATCTGAACGTGATGAACCTCGATTTTCCGGGACCAGCCAAAAAATTGGCGACCGCAGTCTCCAGCTTAAGGAAACTCCCCTCCGGAATCTCTGCCTTACCGATCGGATTGGTCATGGGGTTCTTACCTTGCGGGTTTCTCTATGCCATGGCCATCACCGCTGCCCAGAGCGCCAGTGTCGAAAAAGGAGCTCTCACCATGATGATGTTCGGCCTCGGCACCGCTCCTTCCCTCTTCCTGTTCGGTTCAGCGGCCCATTGGCTTGGCACAAATGTCCGGACATGGATGCTGAGAATTGCCGGCATCATGGTCGCCCTGATGGGTTGTTATAATCTGTTCAGACATTTAAAAATGCTGGAGATTCTATAAAACAAAAAAAAGACCCGTTTGGCATAACGGGTCCTAAAAGGGGGCAAAAGTGTTCTCGGCGAGATCAGGATAGCGGTTCTGGCACATCGCCAGAGTTCAAGTTTCGTCCCTGAAAAACGCTTCAGGCTTCCCGCTCATTTGGCGGGCCTGCTCACCACGTTTCTACACGGAATATCGCTTCGTATAACGTTGACGAAAGTACGCAAACCGCATTCCTGATTTCAAAGAACCTCTTTGCTGGATTATACTGCCAACTTCATGCCAAATCCTTCACTTTGGCACCCCCTTCAAATCAAATCCTGATCTTCTCTGTCATTACAGTGACTTCAACATAAGTTAAATTATGATTTGTATTTACATTGAACTGACAATCATCCCAAAGTGACTTTTTACGCGGTTCGACACCGACATTTTTTGTCAGCAAGGACGGAAATTGCGTGCTAGAATCGTCAGCGAACCGGCGCGAAGGGAGTGTAATGATGAATCAATTTATAGATAATCTACGGAGTAGGCGCAGCATCAGAGTCTTTAAGGATACCCCGGTAACCAGAGAGCAAATGGACATCCTTAAGGAATCACTGCTGCGTTCACCGACGTCCCGCGGACAGAACCCATGGCAATTCATTCTTGTTGATGATGCTGCCCTGCTTGAAAAAATCTCCCGGGCCAAAATGCACGGCTCAAACTTTCTTGCCGGAGCAAACATTGCCTTTGTCATCTGTGGCGACGAAGAGATATCTGATGTCTGGGTGGAAGATTGCGCCATTGCCGCAATCACCTTGCAATATACGGCACATTCACTCGGGCTTGGCAGCTGCTGGGCACAAATCCGCCTGCGGAACCATGATGAAAACAGCAGCGCTGAATCTTACCTGCAGCAACTACTCAATATCCCGGAACATGTTCGGGTCGCGTCCGTTATCGGCATCGGTCAACCCGCCGAAGAGAAAGACGGCCATGCAGAGCACGACCTTGCCGAAGGAAAATTCCACCGCAACCAATACTAAAAAAGGGCCTGAATTTAATTCAGACCCCATTTAAACTGTTCAGCGAATTAACAACCTGGACGATTACTGCGTTGACGATCCGCGAACCGGTATGAACTTTTTTTGTTCAGCATCCCATTTGTACTTGCCGGCATCCCATATTTTTTCAATCGTCTCCCAGCTCAAATGCAGCTTTTCCATCTCATCGATCGAATCAGAAGCAGCCAGGGTTTCACTATCATCAATAACCAGGTCACCATTATCGTCGGCCCAATGAAATGGCCCGGCATGAACCTGTTTGTCACCGGAGACATTATATGTGACCCCGCTGCCTCGCGGATTGACAATGACTTCACCGGTAAATTCATAATCCGGGCTTTTGACCAGGTCTGCTGGTACCTGCATCAGATAGCTGATCACCGGAGGACGTTCGCCCGGCTTGATTATCCAACGCACCATCCCTTCAACGTTATCCAGACTGGATGGAGGTGGACTGGCCTGTAGCAACTGCCATCCTTGCGGAAAATGTTCACGCAAGATCATCCCCTTCAACTCACCGGACACATCCAGGCGGATTCTGACCGGCAGAGTTCCATCAGGAACGGCAAAAGTCGGCAGAACCCTGGTCGCTGAAAATGCGTAAGTGGTGGGCTGACGGTGCAAATAATAAAAATAAACGATGCCAAAAAAAACTAAGGCAATAAAGACCGGCAGCAGAATTTTAAAAGAATATTTTTTTACATCCCGACCTTCAGCTGAAGTCGATTCGCCGGTTCCGTTCAACAATATATCGGCAAGATCAACTTCAAGAGCTTCTGCCAGCAGCAAAGCATTATCGCGCCGGATCGAGGGATAGCGATTATTCTCCCATCGCGAAACGGTATCGGTCGTCACGCCAACGACTTTAGCGACATAAAGTTGTGTCAGCTTGTTCGCCTCTCGAACCTGGCGGATGACATTCCCGTCAATACAAACTTTAGGTGTCAGATGTGTATCATTCATACATTACTCCCAGTGAGGCAAATCTAGCAGAGGGCTGGTTTCTGTGCAAACATAAAATATCGGGTAGACATTATGAATGATAATCGCCCGACATTAACGCTATAACATACTGTAATCACATGAAAACAAACCGACATCGGGTCATAAATAGACATATGTCTGATGACAATCCAGCCATATCATTGTAAATTTTCGTCAATGATATCAGGGCAGGAACTGCCGCCCGCCCTGTCAATCTAAACTCTAGATGAGGAGAAAGAAGATGAAAAAGTTTTTTGCTGTCATGATCATGGTTGCGTTTGTAAGTGTTGCTGCCAATGTTATCGCCAACAATGGCCCAGCCGAAGTTAAACTCGAAGCCAAACCAGGCACGGTCACTTTTAACCACGCCAAGCATCAGAGCAATGTTGCCGACTGCGCAACATGTCACCACAATGGCGTTGACAAAGGTTCCTGCCGGTCCTGTCACGACGGGGCCAAAGCGCCAAAGTTCAAGGATGCGGCCCACAAAGCTTGCAAAAGCTGCCACAAAGACAACAACGGTCCGACCAAATGTAAGGGTTGCCACGTCAAGTAAACAAATGACATAACTTTGCCCATAAAGGGGAGACGTCTTTAGAAGTCTCCCCTTTGTTTTTATCAACAACGGACCCTGTTCGAATCACATATTTTTCACTTGCAATCATTTCGAATTTTATATTACTATTGTCTCGAGCTTTGGCCTGGAAACAGCCCAAGGTTTTTTGACCCCGTACGCACCCCCCCTCCGTGTACGGGGTCTTTTTATGCCTGCAACTCTCACCTCCCCCGCTTGCCCCCCGACC
>JBFFPW010000011.1:0-12575 GCA_041573815.1 Desulfuromonadales bacterium | reverse complement strand
TCGACCATGTTCTTTTTTACGGACCACCCGGTCTCGGCAAAACGACTCTGGCCAACATTATTGCCAACGAAATGGGTGTCAACATCAAAAGTTCGTCAGGTCCGGTCATTGAAAAACCGGGAGACCTGGCAGCTGTTTTGACCAATCTCGAAGAAGGCGACGTTCTCTTTATCGATGAAATCCACCGGCTTTCTCCGGTGGTTGAAGAAATACTCTATCCGGCCATGGAAGACTACCAACTCGATATCATGATCGGCCAGGGGCCTTCCGCCCGGATGCTGAAACTTGACATCCCCCGGTTCACCCTGGTCGGTGCAACAACCCGAGCCGGACTGCTTTCATCGCCGTTGCGTGACCGATTCGGCGTTATCAACCGTCTTGAATTCTACACTGACGAGCAACTATCAATCATCGTCCAACGCAGTGCCGGCCTTCTTAATATCGCCATCGACAAGGATGGAGCAACTGAGATTGCCCGCCGCAGTCGCGGCACACCACGCATTGCCAACCGGCTGCTTCGTCGGGTCCGAGATTTTGCCGAAGTCATGGGTGATGGTAAAATCAGCCGAGACATTGCCGATTCTTCCCTGCAACGCCTTGAAGTTGACAGTTCAGGCTTTGATCATATGGATCGTCTGTTATTATTAACCATTATCGAAAAGTTCGCCGGAGGCCCGGTTGGCCTCGATACACTGGCCGCCGCCATTGGCGAGGAAAAAGATACGATTGAAGATGTCATTGAACCATTTTTGATTCAACAGGGTTATTTAAATCGCACACCACGGGGACGAACGGCGACACCGTTGTCTTACGAACACTTTCACAGGAACTTACCGAGCGGGAAAACGGGTGAACTTTTTTAAACAAAAAATTGACAAGACACTGAAGTGGTTTGCCTTGCACCCGGTGATCACTCAACTGTCGGTTACCAAAAAAATTGCCACGGCCTACGCCCTTATTGCTGTGTTCAGCCTGACGGCGATCATCTACGCGATGGGCAGCCTTCATCAACAGATGACGACATCGACCGACCTGGTACACAAAGATGCCAAGTCGGTCACGTTAACTCGCGACCTGCAGAACAACCTGTCATCCCAGGAACGCCTGCAAAAACAGTATCTGCTGTTGAAGAAGAATGAAATCCTCGAATTAATGCTGGAAAGATATGCAGAATTCCCACGTGTCTGGAGTAACTTTCTCCCGCTCCTTGAAGCAGAGAAGCGAGAAGAAGTTTCTGAGTTGTACAAAAAGTACCGTCAAACCGGGGAGACGTTTCACGAACTGATCAAGACCGACAAACCAGCTGACAACTTTTTCAATAAAGAGTTTCTGCCGGCGCATCGTGCCTTGTTCACAGAGTTGGCCAACTTCAGGGAATCCCAACAGGAAAAAATCGATTCTGGCCTGAAAACGCTGGCAGTGGCCAGTGGCCGATCTTTCCAGATCACCTTTCTGCTCTTGTTGATCGGCTTCTTCCTCGCCACTCCGGTCGCCCTTTCTGTGATCCTCGGCATCCACTACTCCTTGCGCCATCTGACAAAAGCAACTCAGCAGATTGGTGATGGCAACTACGCTTTCGATATTAATATTTCGTCCAAAGATGAATTTGGTCAACTGGCTGAAGAGTTCCTGCATATGGGCCGTAAATTACAGGAACTTGAAGCAGCGAACCTCGACGCCAGCCCATTAACCCACCTGCCCGGCAATATGGTCATTCAACGTCGCGTTGATGATCTTTTAAAAGACAATATTCCGTTTGCACATGCCTTTGTCGACCTGGACCACTTCAAGGCCTACAACGACCGCTATGGCTATCAGAATGGCAGCGATATCATTTCCGAGGTCGGTGACATCATTAAAGACATCATCGCTGCCGAGGGGAACGAAGATGACTTTGTCGGCCACATTGGCGGTGATGATTATATTTTCCTGACCAGTTCAGAGAAAGTAGAAACACTAGCAGGCCGGGTTATCGAAGAGTTTGAAAAAATGATACCGGCAAAATATTCTGAAGAAGATCGACAGGCCGGCTTCTTCGTCTGTCAGGATCGCTTTGGTGTCGAACGCCAGTTTCCATTAATGACCATATCGATTGCCATTATCTGCTCCGACACTTCAAACTACAATTCAGCCATCGCGATTAGTCACGAGTGTGCTAAAATGAAGGAACATCTGAAGCGTATGCCTGGAAGCAACTACCTCGTTGACCGAAGAAGAGGAAAATCTTGATCAGACTTGCATCTATGATTATCCTGTCACTTTTTTTGACAGGTTGCCTGGCCGTCACCACAACCTCGAAAGCGAACAAAGACCATGCCGCACTTTTCAACAGGGGGTTGCAGGAACTTGAACAAAACGGCAGCACTAATGAGTTGAAAACCCTGGCCGATCTGAAGCCGGAGTCATCCTGGAGCATTTATGCCCGGTCTATCATTCAAAGTTTCTCCGCCCAGCAAAAGACTCTAAAAACATTACAGAAAAAGAATAAAGCGTTAACCGAGGAAAACAATAAACTGCGCGGGAATCTGGAAAAACTCAACCAAATCAACCTGGAACTTGAAAAACGCGCAAATTAATTTAACTGCAGACCATATTTCGATTGGCAAGCATCCTGCGCTATGATAAGAAACTAGACGGGGGGACTGGAGGGAGCATGCCCTGCTGACTCGACCCCCGGGCCGTCATTGTGGCGGCCTTTTTTATTTCTTTTTTTTACCCGGCACAAATCTGTGACAAACCTGACGCAAACAAAATCTGAGACTCTCCAGCACTTTTCGGGACAGCTCCGTAGCTGGTGTGGTGAAAGACTACAACAGAAACCGGGTCCATTCCGGCAGGCTGAACTTTATCTCAACATCATCAGTGAGCACAAACTCGACTCACCACCAATTATTCTCTGGATCAACCGCGAAAGCTTCATTGCCGGTGGCATCCTTGTTTTACCGCAGAATAAGGATGAAGATGTCTTTGCAGCCGGCACTGAACTGACCAGAATCTTCGGCCTGCCCTGCTTTTTCTCCTGGGGTCGCCATGAACTGTCCTGCTGGGCAACGGACTACAACCCACCGGAGAAAGTCTGGGAATACGAACTCCCGTATAAGGATATTTCATCACCGGCAACCTTCAGAAAAAGCCTCAATTTGCTGATGGATCAAATAGAAGAATCCTTTTTCAAGAACCAACAGGCAAGCCCGACCGTCACCCTGGGACATTTCGTAAACCTGGTCCATTCGACACTGTCAGATCTTATCCCAGAGATACAACAGGCTGTCCAGATCGATCAATCGTCCACGACACAAATGAAGACATCGGTCGTTGAGCTCAAGAACATGTTGTTTCGACAACTGCTCCTCGTCATTGGCCTGGCCGCATGCGATGTTCCTCACCCTACAGCCCTGAACAGGAGCGCCACTGAGGTTTTGGACCAGGCAACACAGATGATGCCTGCCAACCTACAAACCATATTCGAGACACGGCCGACGGAACCACCCTTTCCGAACCGATGTCAGAGGCGCCTGATCCAATTTGTCAACAGAGTTCAACAACTCAGACAACACCTGCCGGAGCTCATAGCGCCACTCATCACTGGCCTCCTCAAGGAATGGGCAACCGCTCTGGGTGGTTATCAGGTACAGTATGAGCAGACCGAACTGCGCAAGGTCATTATCAACCCCGATAAATATGATCCCACAGAGACCGTTGATTACGAAATCGCCCCGAGCGGAATACTGGCGGCAATTGCCCTGGCGAGGCACTTTTCAACCAAAGATTACGTTCGCGAACCGAGACAGCTTATTACCCCCCTGGACTTGTCGAGCAAATTGGACAACCATCTTATTGTCGGCACTCTCAATGACAACAGTGTACCGACATCCACTGAGCAAAAAAAGCTGAATACTTTTTTGCGAGTATCATGGCCGAATCACAAGCTTTCACTTGCCCCGAAAAGTCCCATTTGGATGTGGCAATTCCTCCACATCTGTGGTTTATCAGAAGGTAAAAGCCAGATTGAATTAAATGTTCCTCAAAACTGGCTGTGGGAACGCTATGGCGAAAAGATCCCAGCTATACTGGCCAATAAACTTTTCTTTGCCGAAGTCCACATATCAGACCAGAATCAGCTTTTCTGTAAACTGCAGGAACCGCAGGAAGATGACGTAACAACGGTACAACTGGCTGATGGAACATTCAGACAGCTTAAAACCGTACCGGCAGCATTCTGGAGGAGTCAGATCCTTATAGCACTGAAAGTAACTGATGATATTTTTCACCTGGTCGCGAATAACGATCTGCATTTTTTCGAGCCAGAGCAATGTGCGAAACTGTCCATCACTGGCCTCAGTAACTATATGAGTTCTTCCCTCGGCAGAGATTTCTGGAGATTACTGGCCCCTGGTCGCCCGTTCCCGAAGATCGAAAACATAGCGGCCGAGTGCAGTCGGGTCGGGATCCCTCTACCGAGTGAAAATGTCCTTTCTGCCTTAAGCAGGATATCCAGCAAAAGTGGTTCGGCATCAACGGTCGACCTCGACCAGGAACTGGCTGTCTGGCTTGGTGAGACAGCCGCACTACACAAGGAAGTCAATCAAACCATAAAATCAGCTAAAGAACCTGTAGCTGAAGAGCAGACTGAATTATTCCTGCTTCACTGCGGCGCCGAAGAGGTTCCCGTCTTTCCGGATAATTACATCTACAATACGCCAGAAAATGAACGTGTCGAATATTCGTTTGAGGGACGCCTGACCATAATCGATGCCTTTTTCGATGAGACAATTTTGCAGGATCAGCAACAACGCAGGATAAAAGTTCACGGAACAAGGCAGGCCGAGGCGCTTTCTCTCATTTCAACCTGTCGTTCCGGACCAATTGAGCTACCCTGTTCACAAACGGAAACAGCCGAGATGTTCGATCTCTACATTCAGGATCTTAAGAATCTGCGTCAAGCGTACTACCGCCACGCAGTCATCTGTCTTCCGAGTGACAACATTGTAAAAATGGTTGATGATCTATGGCAAAAGCTCCCACTCCCCGACTGGGACCAGATAAAAGAGAAATAAATAGGCTCTTTTTCAGCTATGCCAAATAATGCTATAGTCTGTGTTTGAGAGGTTACCATGAAGATACTTTTCCACATCTGTTGCGCGAACTGCGCCATTTTTCCGATCCGGATCATGCGTGAGCGCAATCAAAGCCTGACCGGTTATTTTTACAATAACAACATCCATCCCTATCAGGAATTCAAGAAGAGACTGGATACGGTCAAGGAATACGCTGAGAAGGTTGAACTTGACGTCGTCTATAATGAGTCCTACATGTTGCGAGAATTCCTCGCGAATGTCGCCAAGGATCCGGATAAAAGATGTGACTACTGTTACCGCTCGCGTCTCGAACAAACCGCCCAGTATGCAGCAGAAAATGGCTTTGATGCGTTCTCAACAAGCCTCCTCTATTCCCGCTACCAGCAACATGACCGCATCCGGAGTTTTGGTGAAGACATTGCTCTGAGGTATGACCTTAAATTTTACTATGAGGACTTCCGCACCGGCTGGCAGGATGGGATCAACACCTCAAAAAACATGGGTCTTTATCGCCAGCAATATTGTGGTTGCATTTACTCCGAGATGGACCGCTATTACCCACAAAAAAGGAACTAGGAGGGATGATTTGGCACCTGGTAAGCTGCTGATTATTACCGGCCTGATTTTGTTAGTCGCCGGACTTGTTTTCACTTTCGGGCCCAAGATTCCCTTTGTCGGCAAATTACCCGGGGATTTCCATTTTAAACGTGACAATTACTCTTTGTACTTCCCCCTGACCAGCAGCCTGCTGGTATCATTAGCGATATCGATCCTGATATGGTTTTTTAAAAAATGACGGAAAAAATACACCCAAAAAAGTATTCAAACCTTTTTCACGGCAAGCCGGTCGGGCTCGCCCTGGGAAGTGGTGCGGCCAGAGGCATGAGCTTTATCGGCATTCTCGAGGAACTTGAAGACTCCGGCATTGAAATAAGTTTTCTGGCTGGAACTTCGATCGGCGCTTTGATCGGAGCGATGTTTGCTTCTGGAGTTCCTGTCAGCCGCATGGAAAAAGTTGCCTGTAGCCTGAACTGGCGACGACTGGCGCGACTTATCGACCCGATCATTCCAACCTCCGGCCTGATTGACGGTAAAAAGGTGGCAAGTTTTATCGATGAATTATTGCCGGTCAAGTCTTTTGAAGAGCTCGAACGACCTCTGGCTGTCACGGCGACCGATGTAGAAACGGGGGAACTTGTCATCATCCGCCAGGGAAACCTGCTTGAAGCGATACAGGCAGCAATCGCATTTCCGGGGATCTTCACACCGGTCCGCTTTGCAGATCGCTTCCTGGTTGATGGCGGACTCTGCGCTCCGGTTCCGACTGATATTGTCAGGAACATGGGGGCCGAAATCGTCATCGGTGCCTGTGCTATTCCAGAAGTCGAAAAGAACTATGCAGAAACTTTTTCACCTGTTTCAGAACAATCAAGTGACACGTTGGGTTTTTTGGAACATTTCAACTCTGAGTGGATTGAGAACAAGTTCAGGGAAGTCTGGCAGGGACAAAGCGACCGCTCACGAAACAGCGCAGCACAAACGAACAGAAAACCACCAGGCATCTTCCGGGTTTTTGCCCAGAGCATTGCGATTATGGAAAACCAGATCAACTCCCTACGCATTGAAAACAGTCAGATTGACCTGCTGATTCGCCCCGACTTGAAAGAGATCAACCTTCTTGAATTTCATCGCGCCAAAGAATGCATTGCTGCAGGAAAAAAGGCAACGCGTGCTTCACTTCAGTCAATATCAACACGCAACTGATTGCATCAGCCCCCTCCTGTGATAAAATTCATAAGTACCTAATATGACATTAAAAAAGGAGGTTCCCATGATCGAACTTATTGAAAAAACTTTGATGGCAGGTGTTGGTGCCCTTTCGCTCAGTCAGCAAAAGGCCGATGAGTACCTCGAAGAAATCAAAGAAAGGCTGAACATCAGCGAGGAAGAAGGTCGTGAACTGCTTAAAAAAATCAAGACAACCGCCGAAGAAAGTCGATCAAGGTTTGAACAGATTGCCAGAGAAGAAGTTGAGAAATCGATGAAAAGGATGGGCGTTGTCACTCAGAAAGATTTTGACAGTCTCAAGAAAAAAGTCACAAAGCTCGAAAAAGCGCTCAAGGAAGTTGGCAACTAGATCCGGATGCTGACTTTCAAACGAATAAATCGCAATATACGCTCCATCCGCCGCTACCGCCATATCCTTGGAATTTTGATCAAATACGGATTCGGGCATATTGTTGAGCAGCTGAATATCGATTACTACCTTGAACTTGGCCGCCGGATTGTAACTCTCGGGACAGCGACCAAGGAAATCGAAAGACTCAGTCAGGCACAACGGCTGAGGCTGGCGATGGAAGAACTCGGTCCGACCTTTGTCAAGCTCGGGCAGGTCCTCTCGACCCGTCCCGACCTGATACCGCAAGCGTATACTGACGAATTCAGTCTGTTACAAGACAAGGTTCCGAGCGAAAAAGCGAGCGTCATCCGTGAACAGGTTCAGAATGAACTGGGTTATCCAGCCGAGGAACTTTTTGCTGAGTTTTCCACGGAACCGATCGCCGCGGCCTCGATCGCCCAGGTCCACCGGGCGAAACTAAAATCGGGTGAAGACGTCGTTGTGAAAATCCAGCGACCAGCCATTGCCAACACCATAGAAACCGACATCGACATTTTGATGGGTCTTGCCTACCTGGTCGAGAATCACCTGCCGGCTGAATTAATCATCGACCCAATCGCTATCGTCAGAGAATTCCGCCGCATCATCTATCGTGAGCTTGATTTTACCCGTGAGGCACACACCATTGATCGTTTTACGGCCAACTTCGAGGGCGACAATACGTTTTTTGTTCCGCAGGTCTATTGGGATTACACCGGACCGACGGTGCTCACCATGAGTTATGTCGACGGTATCAAAGTTTCTGAATTTCAAAAACTTCGTGATGAAAATTATGATTTAACTGAAATAGCCCGGAATGGTGCGGATTCATTCCTCAAGCAGGTTCTGGACTTTGGTCTTTTTCATGGCGATCCACACCCGGGTAATATTTTCATTCTGCCGGACAACGTCATCTGTATGCTCGATTACGGCATGGTCGGCCACCTTGATGACAGCCTCAAATATCATCTTCTCGATCTGATACTGGGTGTTGTCGAAAGAGACACGGACCGGATTGTCTCACAACTGCTTTATTCCGGTGACATTTCCGATGAGACTGATCGCAAGCAACTGAAACGTGATCTTGCCGAATTCATCGATGACTACCATGAAGTTCCCTTGCAGAATCTGAACACTGGAAAACTCATGACACAATTCATCGAAATTTTGCAGCAGCATCGCATCAAATTCCCGCCGGATCTTATTCTGCTCGGCAAAGCACTGGTATCAATGGAAGGGGTCGGCCGGCAGTTGGACCCTGGTTTCAATATGGTTGATCACCTCCGGCCATTCTTGGAAAAACTGATCAAGGACAGGCTATCTCCAGGCAACGTTTCTCGAGAAGCGTTACGCATGGGACAATCCTACGTTCAACTCATGCGAACCTTGCCGACGGACATCAAGGAATTTATCACCCGGATCAATCGCAACAAATTCAAGATAGACCTTGAACACCGTGGCCTGGAAAAACTGATCACCGACCTCGACCGATCGAGCAACCGACTCTCATTCAGCCTGCTGATTGGCGCAATCATTGTCGGATCATCTCTGGTCATGCAAACAGATAAAGGTCCTCAGTTCTTTGGATTCCCGGTTCTCGGCCTTCTGGGTTACACCATTGCCGGTTTTCTCGGTTTAGGGTTAGCCATTGCGATCCTTCGATCCGGCCGACTCTAAATGACCCCCCTGCCCAACCTGTGTTGCAGTATCCACACAACCGATGTGATTTTCTGCAACACAACCTTGATTCAACAGCAAAACACACACCACAAAAAAGCATTAAGCCATAAACTTCAATGACTTACAAAAAATGTGATTGTTGGCATGAACATTGTATTAAAGTAGTCCCTGTAGTGATCAAACTAATTATATTCTCAACTAGGTTATTAAAACAAAAATGATTCTTCAAAGAACAATCAACAAATCAATATCATTCAGCGGCATTGGCCTGCATACTGGCAATGTAATAAATGTCAAACTGCGCCCCGCTGATGCGAATAACGGCATAATCTTCCATCGTAGCGAAGGAAATAGAACTGTTACTATTGAAGCGCATGCTGACAATGTTGTCGATACGCGTCTGGCAACTGTTCTCGGCAAAGGCGACCTCAAAGTTTCGACAGTAGAGCACCTGATGGCAGCCCTCTACGCATTTGGTATCGACAACCTCCATATTGATATTGATGGCCCGGAAGTTCCGATCATGGACGGCAGTGCAGATGAATTCGTGCGCATGATCAATGAAGCGGGCTTGACAAACCTGACACAAAGTCGGAAATACCTGGCAATTCGCAAGCCTGTATCAGTTATTGACGGTGAAAAGCGCATCAGCATAATTCCATCGCGTTTTTTCCGCGTCACTTCGGATATCGCATTTGATCACCCGAGCATCGCTTTGCAGAATCGTTCCATCAAACTCTCTTCAGATGTTTTCGCCCGTGACATTGCCCGGGCCAGAACTTTTGGCTTTCTCAAGGAAGTTGAATATCTCAAGGCCAATGGTCTGGCACGTGGCGGCTCGCTTGACAACGCTGTCGTTATTGGTGATGAAGGCGTTATGAATCCTGATGGTTTACGCTACTCGGATGAATTCGTCCGACACAAGATTCTTGATACCATTGGTGACTTCAGCCTGGCTGGTTACCCGATTCTCGGTCATATCCGGACCTACAAGGCCGGGCATGACATCAATCATAAAACCGTGCAGAAGATTCTCGAATGTCCGGACTGCTGGCAACTTGTTGAATTCAGTGATGAGAACCTCCGCCTGGCCATGCAATCGGAAATTCCGGCCAATGCCAGCAATGAATTGGCATTCGAAAAAATCTGACATGACCTGATTCAAGTTCAAAAGGCAGCCCGAAAGGCTGCCTTTTTTTATTTTCGTAAACTTGCAAAACAGCCTGTAACTGTCCTATTATTAACTGTTTAATGAATTTCTTCCCTCAGGCGGATAAATGGACGATCAGACAACGACAACTTCTGAGAAAACAGACCAGACCAGACCGAGACACCGACGTCGGGAATGGGTCATTACCTTTGTTGTTTTCCTGCTGCTGGTCATATTTACCCGTTTTGAGGCGCAACTGTTTCAACTAACGGCCAAGCTTCCTTTATCAAACAGCATCCTCGTTCTGGCCATCATCAATCTCAATATCCTGCTTATCATTCTTTTTCTCTTCCTGATTTTCCGCAATCTGTTCAAACTCCTGCTAGAGCGCCGTCGAGCCGTTCCCGGGGCAAAACTACGGACCAAGCTGGTTGTGACCTTTATTGCCCTGTCACTCATACCGACCATGCTGCTCTATTTTGTTTCTGCCGGCTTTATTACCAGTTCAATTGAAAACTGGTTTAATCAACAGATAGAGTCCTCGTTGGAGGAGTCTCTTAATGTTGCGCAAACTTATTACAAGAATTCTGCCTCAAATGCGCTCTACTATGCTGATCAGCTTGCCAATATGATCAAAGAACAACGCCTCCTTAAAGAAGACAATATTGAACAGTTAAAGTCTTTGATCCAAAGAAAGCAAACGGAATACAATCTCGGTATCGTTGAAGTTTTTTCATCAACCTTCGAGGAGTTGGTCCGCTCTACGAACCCACAGGTTCCGACAACAGAATTTTCAGATCCAGGCTCTGACAATATCAAGGAAGCCCTTGAAGGTAATCGATTCAGTCGCATTACACCGATTGGTCGCGCTGACCTGATCCGCGGAGTCGTACCGATTTATTCAAACTGGAACCCGAATGATGTTGTTGGTGTCGTTGTCGTTAATTATTACGTCCCCTATTCGCTTGTTAACAAGATGAAGGAAATCTCCAACTCCTTCGAACAATTCAAAAACACCAAACTTCTCAAGGGGAACATCAAATCCGGCTACCTGGTGTTTTTGCTCCTGATAGCCCTGGTTATTATTTTCCTGGCGACATGGTTTGGCTTTCACCTGGCCCGTGGCATTACCGTCCCTATCCAGGAACTCGCGGTTGCGACGAAAAGTGTTGCAGAAGGGGACCTCGATGTTCAACTCGAGGTCAAAAGTGATGATGAAGTTGGCTCCCTGGTGGTCTCATTTAACATGATGACTTCGGACCTTCGAGCTGGTCGTGAGAAACTGACTGAGGCTAATATCGAACTTCAGTCGTCTAACCTGGAGCTCGACCAGCGACGCCGTTACATGGAGACAATTCTTGGCAATGTTACCGCCGGTATTATTTCTGTTGATCAGCAGGGCCGCCTGACCACAGTCAACGCTGCGGCAGAAAAACTGCTGCAGATTGATGCTTCGAGAGTCCTGGGCAAAGACTTTAAGGGAATCGTCACTGATGCTCATCAGCCACTGGTTATGGAAATTCTTGCAGACCTGAAATCGTCTGGCAAGGATTCAATTCGCAGGCAGTTGACGTTGACGGTCGGCGGATCAAAACTGACACTGGTCGTCACCGTCACCAACTTGCATGACGAAAGCAATGAATTTATAGGCACAGTTGTTATTTTTGACGATCTGACTCAACTGTTGAAAGCTCAGCGCATGGCTGCCTGGCGTGAAGTCGCCCGCCGTATTGCCCATGAAATAAAGAATCCACTCACACCGATCCAACTTTCAGCCCAAAGGCTGCGCCGTAAATATCTGAGCAAGTTTGAAGGGGATGACCTGGTTTTTGACGATTGTACCAATCTGATCGTTAAACAGGTTGATGAACTCAAAAATCTGGTTAATGAATTTTCAAATTTTGCCCGAATGCCGGCCAGCAATCCAGCGCCGAATCAATTAAATGAAGTTCTGTCGGAAGCACTGACCCTGTATCAGGAAGGTCATAAGGATATTCAATTTACCTTTTCAAGTGATGATTCACTCCCAATTTTCAATCTTGATCGTGATCAGATTAAAAGAGCAATGATCAACCTGCTTGATAACGCCGTCAGTGCCGTAGAAGAGACTGGTAAAATAGAGATCAGTACAAGCTACAATCCATCTCTGAAAATGGCCATATTCTCCGTCAGTGACAACGGTTACGGTATCCCGCCGGAGGATAAGCCAAGACTATTTGAGCCCTACTTTTCAACTAAAAAAACAGGCACCGGCCTTGGCCTGGCTATAGTATCAACAATTATTTCCGATCATAACGGTTATATAAGGGTTAAAGATAACCTGCCAAAAGGGACATCTTTCATCGTAGAATTGCCCATCAGCGGCGACACCCTGAATACCTGACATAGAAAAAGGGAATCATGAAAACAATTCTGATTATCGATGACGAAGAGAATATCCGCAAAAGCCTCGTCGGAATCCTTCAAGATGAGGGATTCACCCCGGTGGTTGCTGGCAATGGTGAAGAGG
>JBFFPW010000010.1:0-12672 GCA_041573815.1 Desulfuromonadales bacterium | reverse complement strand
TATTTGTCACCAGGTTAATCTCGAATATCTTGGCCGCACCGTCTGGAGTGAGGAAAAGAACGGGCGTAAGATGGCCTATCCTGACACTTTGGTCGGCACCGATAGTCACACGACAATGATTAATGGCCTGGCGATTCTCGGCTGGGGCGTCGGTGGTATTGAAGCTGAAGCGGCGATGCTTGGTCAACCGATTTCGATGATTATTCCGGAGGTCGTCGGTTTCCGGATGAAGGGAAAATTGAACGAGGGGGTGACTGCCACCGACCTGGTGTTAACCGTGACGCAGATGCTGCGTCAGTTTGGTGTGGTCGGTAAATTTGTCGAGTTTTTCGGCTCGGGACTATCACAAATGCCGTTAGCCGATCGGGCGACCATTGCCAACATGGCTCCCGAGTATGGAGCAACCTGCGGCTGGTTCCCGATTGATACGGTGACTCTCGATTATCTCAACCTGACCGGCCGTGAAGAGGTGATACCGTTAGTCGAGGCCTACGCCAAGGCCCAAGGTTTGTGGCGGGAAGATGACACGCCCGATCCGGAATATACTGATGTCCTTGAACTTGACCTATCGACGGTCAAGCCGAGCCTGGCCGGGCCGAAACGGCCGCAAGACCGGGTCAATCTGACCGATTTGCGCGTTGCCACCGAAGCGACGTTCCCGGAAGGGGCGTTTGAAAAAGAGACACCGGTTGCCGGGACCGATTACAGCCTGAAGCAGGGTGCCGTGGTGATCTCGGCCATTACCTCCTGCACCAATACCTCCAACCCTGCGGTGATGATGGCAGCCGGTCTTCTTGCCAAGAAGGCGGTCGAGAAGGGTCTGTCGATGAAACCGTGGGTCAAAACATCACTGGCGCCCGGTTCTAAAGTCGTGACCGATTATCTCGAGAAGGCCGGGCTGCAAATGTATCTTGATCATCTTGGTTATAACGTGGTCGGTTACGGCTGCACTACCTGTATCGGCAACTCCGGCCCACTGGTTGGTCCGATCGCCGATGCTATTGATGAGGGTGACCTGACAGTTTGCTCAGTCCTCTCCGGTAATCGTAATTTCGAGGGGCGGGTGCATGCGCAGACCAGGGCAAACTGGTTGGCTTCTCCGCCGTTGGTGGTTGCTTACGGCCTGGCCGGAACCACCCGCATTGACCTCTCGACGGAACCGATCGGAACCGATAAAGACGGCAAAGATGTCTTCCTCTCTGATATCTGGCCGAGCGATGCTGAAATCTCGGAATTGGTCAAGATGGTGACGGCCGATATGTTCCGCGATAAATATGCTGATGTCTTCAGTGGCGACAAGGCCTGGCAATCGTTGCCGGTGCCGGAGGGCAAAACCTATGCCTGGGAGGCCTCTTCGACTTATGTTCGCGAACCTTCTTTCTTTGAACTTCGTGACAAACCAGAGCAGGGGCTTACCGGTTTCAGCGGCGCCCGGATCATGGCCCTGCTCGGTGATTCGATCACAACCGATCATATTTCACCGGCCGGGGCAATTCTCCCGAGCAGTCCGGCCGGGACCTATTTGCAAGCGCATAATGTGCCACCACTCGATTTTAATTCATACGGTTCACGACGTGGTAATCATGAGGTGATGATGCGTGGCACCTTTGCTAATATCCGGATTAAAAACGAAATGGTGCCCGGCACCGAGGGTGGTTTTACCAGGCATGTTCCCACAGGCGACACGATGAGTATCTTCGATGCGGCCAGTAAATATGCCGAAGAGGGCACGCCGTTGGTTGTTGTCGCTGGCAAGGAGTACGGAACCGGTTCAAGTCGTGACTGGGCCGCCAAGGGGACGTTACTGCTGGGGGTTAAGGCTGTTATTACCGAAAGCTACGAGCGGATTCATCGTTCCAATCTGATCGGCATGGGGATCTTGCCACTTCAGTTCAAGCCGGGCGACAGCCGAAGCAGCCTCGGGTTGAATGGCAGCGAAACATTCGACCTGCATGGCCAGAGCGAACCTCTGCAGCCAGGGCAGGATATTAACCTGACGATTCACAAGGGCGATGGCAGTTCAATCAACCTGACGGTTGTCAGTCGTATCGACACCGCCAACGAGGTCCAATATTATCTCAGCGGCGGTATTCTCAATTATGTGCTCAGGAATCTGATGAAAAACAAAACTTAATCGCTGGAGAAATAAAGATTACTGGTTGATACGAGATCAGTCTCAAAAAAAGGTGTCAGATGCTTATCCAATAAAGCGTCTGACACCTTTTATCTGAAGAGTATTTATCACTGAGTGACGTCTCTTTTCTTTGAGAAGCGCAATCCTCCGAACAGTAGATAGAGAATTCCGCCATTCAAGAAAATTAGTCCGAGGCCAGTCCATGGGCCGAGCCAGCTTTGTGGCAGAATCATGACCCAGGGCATGGCGAAGGGGAGCAACAGGATGCCGGACTCACCTGAATCGCCCGGATTGGTCGATGCTGAATAAACAACCCAGCCGAAAACAGCCGCTGCCAGAAGCAGGAAAAGACCGGAAGCAATGAACCCCCATTTTGCACGGCGCAGGACCGGTCTGATCATGGTCAGATCTTTCTGGAGTCGTAGGCCCAGTGCAGCAGCGCCTGACGCTGCTTGCGGCGACAACCCAGGTCGCCCGGCAGACAATTCTTTTTTATCTGTGCAACATGTCTTTTCATCGCTTTCCAGCGCTTGACCTGTCGCTCGTCATCAACACTGCGTCGACCCAAATAATAGCGGCAATACCATTGAAACCAGCCGCGTGGATCTTCCGGATAAATCCAGTCTTTTTGTTGCCAGTATGAGAGCGGTTTTGAGGCGTTCACGCCGAAAAAATTCAAATTTGGATTATGAGTTTCTGGACTGAGATGGACGTTTTCGAACCAGTCAGAGGGGAATTCATCCCGGCAATCGGTCATGTACTTGCCGCCGAACACACCAAGCTCCAGCATCTGCTTCGGTGACAGCTCTGGCTTGAATTCGGGATGGAAGTCTTCACCGGTCGGTGCAACCAGTTCGTATGAGTATCCTTGCTGCATCTTGTCATTGACGATGATGATTTTGCCCATAACCAAGTATACCCCTTCTTCAGGGAGATTTACTCCTGCCAGAGGCCGATTTGCTTTTTCCTGGCCCGGCTTTCTGTAGCAAGAAAGTCTTCTTTTAAACGGAATTCGAACTTGCGATAGACTGCAGCCAAACCTTCTTCGAGCAGCATCTGGTTGATAAGGCGGCTGTCCGGCAGATAAACATAGGCGAGCAATCGACCATGACGATCCCGTTCTTCCAGATCTGTATGCAGAGTGACATGTTGCCCCTTGGCCTTTTTGATCAAGAACTGCTGCGCTTCATCGGCAATGCTCCGTAACCGGTCACGACGGATCCCCTGCTTCAGATAGTACCGGTCACGTTCCGAATCTTCCTTCTCGGGGGTATCGATGCCGATCAGCCTTACCTTGCCAATCTGTTCAACCTTGATGGTATCACCATCGTAAATCCAGAGGACTGTGCCGGCCAGGGTCGTTGGGGCGGCGCCTGCCAGCTGCGGCAGGAACAAAAAGCAGAAGACAAACAGGGAGAGAAAACGGCTCACGCTTTTCCCCAGAGCAGACGGGCAAAGAAACCGGTAAAAACACCCCAGACCAGGTTGTAGCAGAAAATAAACAAGGGGGTTAGCATTCCGAGCTCAATACCGAGTGTTCCGTAGGTCGTTTGATAAGGGAAGACGAAAAATAGTTGAAACAGGGTTGGTGCAATACTGATCAGAATCCCTTTGCGAACCCAGTATTTGCGCGATCGGAAAGACATGACGGTCAGTGCGAACGCCAAGCCCCAGATCCCTCCCCAGATCATGAGCGGGTAAAGTGCTTCAATGTTAAGGCTGGCACTCAGGGCGACGCCGGCGAGATCCGTCAAACCGTAGTTTGTACAGACCCAGGCAAAAGCTCTGCTCACCAGTGCGCCTAACAGGCCCGCGCAAAAACAGACACATATAATTGCCGATGTGCGTTTCATGGTCTCCTCCTCGGGAAGAGATACACCTACTGATTAAATAACAAGGGCATGCTGCCCAAAACAACAATATTACAAATGAACCTCATTCATGCTGCCAGTTCGGTATCCTTCCAGGTCGAGGGAGACGTAGGTAAAACCAGCGGCCTTGAATTCAGCAACGACTGTCTGCCGGAACACCGGGTCGAGAAATTTTTCAATTTCCTCGGGGGCTACTTCTATCCGGGCGGTTTCATTGTGATAACGAACCCGATAGTTGTGGACCCGTTGATGCCGCAGGAACGTTTCGCATCGACCCACCTGGGTGAGGCGCTCCGGAGTGATCTCGGTACCGAAGGGGAATCGCGACGAGAGACAAGCGAAGGGTTGCTTGTTCCAGGTTGGCAGATTGAGGTCGCGGCTTAACAGGCGGATATCATTTTTGGTCAGTTCGGCTTCAAGCAAAGGGGAGCGGACTTCGAGTTCCTCGACCGCTTTGCGGCCGGGCCGGATGTCGTCAAGGTCATCGAGGTTTGAACCATCGAGAATAAATTTGTAGCCGAGTTCTTTCGCTTTGTTCTTGCAGATCGTGAAAAGTTCTTTTTTGCAATGATAGCAACGGTCGCGATCGTTTTGCGAAAAGCCGGGAATCTTCAGCTCGTCACTTTCAATTTCGATCTGTTGGATACACATCTCTTTTGCCAGAGATCGGCTCTCTTCCAGTTCATATTCAGGGTAGGTCGGGGACGTCGCGGTCAGCGCCAGGACCTGCTCCTTGCCGAGCACATCACGGGCAACGCGTAAGAGGAAAGTTGAATCAACACCACCGGAAAAAGCGACGACGACAGACTCCATCTCGTAAAGCATATCTTTAAGTTTTTGGTACTTTTCTTTCAACAAGGTAACCCGCCAGCTAGATGAAATACATGAAACGGTGATCAAGTTCTTTTTCGATTCCCATTTCCTTGGCGTCGCGACACAGGTCATCGAGTGTAACCTCGGCAAAATATTCACTCAGCCGATTGCCCGCTTCCTGCCACACTTTTTGCGTGACGCACTGGCTGTCGAAGGCACAACCCTCATCTGTTTTATCGCAGTCGACCAGGGATAGTTTCCCTTCGGTGGCGCGGACGACATCAAGAACTGTTATTTCGCCTGGTTTACGAGTCAGTGTATAGCCACCTTGAGGCCCACGCTTGCTTTTCAGCAGTCCGGCACTTTTTAAATCCTGAAATATCTGTTCAAGATAACGAGGCGAGATTTGCTGGCGGCGGGAGATGTCTTTAATTTGTGAGGGAAGGTTTACGGAATGGTATGCCATGTCGAAAAGGGCCCGTAAGCCATAACGACTTTTGGTCGATAATTTCATTGTTTTTCCTCCATGCTTTCAGTCTTTTAATTAGTAGTTAAGTCTATTAAATATGTCAAGAATATTTCCCGATTTTCTCGGACAAAGCAACCCACCCTTGTGTTTAATTATGTTTTTGAAGGAGGGGGTCTGTTTTTTAAAGTCTATACAGGGTAAGTGTCTGAAAAATAGATTGAAATTCGCCTTGAATCGTTTGACATCGACCCATTCTGATAGATAATTATATTAGAGAAGTCTCATGCGGGAGACGAGAACCACTCAAGAATGGAGGTGTGTAAAATGCTACCGATAAGATGGGATCCATTCAGGGATTTCGGTTCATTGCCTCGGGAATTTGATGAGTTCCTGCGGCAGACGTTTGGTGATGCCTTGACCGAGACCGGAACCGCAGTGACGACGTTGGCTCCGGTTATTAACTCGTTTATAAAGGACAATGTATTTCACCTGCAGGCCGAACTTCCCGGTGTGTCGAAAGATGACCTCGATGTCAGCATTGAAGAAAATGTAATGGTCATCAAGGGTGAGAGAAAGGAAACCACGGAGAAGGAAGATCGTGATTATCTTGTCAAGGAATCAAGATATGGTTCGTTTGTCAGAAAAATGACTCTCCCTGAAGGCGTTAATACCGAAAAGATTCATGCAGTCTGCGAAGACGGAGTTCTCGAAATTACCATGCCGATCGAGAAAAAGACTCTGACTAGCCGCAAGGTGTTGATCGAAGGGAAGGAAGGAAAGAAAGCACGTAAGATTCACTGACCGATAAATAGCTCGTCCGTCTCCCGTTCCTGTCAAGGCAGTCCGAAAAACTGCCTTGATGTGTGTTTACGGAATGACTCGTGAAATACGGGTTTCAGTCGACAGCTTCTGGAAAAGGTCGAACGCTGGTTGCTCCGGAAAGAAAAGGAGATGGGTCGGGCAGGCGCAGTCTGATGAGCCAAACGCGATGACCGGTATGCGGGCGTTCGGCATTTGGGTGAGTTCGTTCGCCCAGAGGTGCTCCAGGTTTTCTGGCTCAGCTGAAAACCAGATTTCCCGAACGGCGGCAATGTTTTTCAGATAGTCGATATGCCAGTGTGGGCGCTCTGCTTTTTTCAGATGGTGGCCAAGCCTGGCCTTAAGCCCGCCAGGCCCGAAAGCACTCCCGGTATAGGCGTAAAAACCGGCCTGAAAAAGGTGCTCACCAAGCCGGCCAACGCTGATGCGGCGTTTTCGGTTCAGTTTGAGCCAGAGAATGTAGCTGCCGCCGGTGGCGGGGATGTGAACATTGGGGTCCGGCACGAAAGTTTACACCGTCCTTTTTCATCTTTTCGCCAATGTTGGATTTGGCGTTGTACTGTCTTGGCTAGAATCGAATGGCTACTCCCAGGCCATAACTGTCGGGCCGGGCCTTAATTGTGGCTGAAGTCGTATGATCTTGAAATTTAAAATTATATTTCTTGGCATAGAGCAATAAAGAGATTTTGTCAGTAGCTGAGAACGCAAGGCCGCCGGAATAGTAATAGTCCACAAGGTCGGGCTTGTCATCTTCATCGCCATACAAATCATCAATGAGTGCATCGCCGAAATCAAAACCTGCCTCAACAAAGGGGGTCAATATCCAGGGAGCTTTAAGGCCGAAAAAGACGTAGACAGGGAAAATCTCTTGACGATCGCTGTATTGAATAACCTTCGAAGATGTAATATGACTAAAGCTAACCCCTCCGTAAACAAAATCAGATCCGGAGGATATCCCCACGGTTGCCGCGGTTCCATTTTCCATGGATTCCCCGAGGATTGAAAGGCGCGTGTATGATTCCTCACCAAAAGCATTGCCGATTAAACAAAAAATCATGGTTGTAAAGAGAAGTACGTGTTTCATTTAAGTATGCATCCCATCGGTATTTACTACTAATTACACTGCCCGGTTTGTGATAAGTGTAGATGGCCTACCGGTTCTATCTGGTTAGGCCTGTCACTGTTTTGTGCTCGTGGCATCCTGATTCGTGTCCCTTTGAAAATAGTTTTTGATCCAATTGTATAATTGCTCCCCTGTCAGTTCCTCGGATTGGATTTCCTTGAAGTTTTCATCGGGATCTTGGTTTTTATAGGTAAATTGATAGCGGATAATTTCAGGGTGGTGATCATGCAATATCAGGAGGATGCGTTTGCCGTTTTTTAAACAATCGATAGTTATGGCGTCAACCGGCACGCTCATTTCACGCATTTTCTGATTCACTCCCACCATGGGATTGATATCTGCGAAGTCCTTCTGAATACGGGTATGACTCTCCGTTGTGATATCGCATAATGCTTTCAATCGAGCGTTCAATACAGTGACCTTCCCAGGGTGGCGGAAAAAGGGGCAAGCCCCTTGCGGAACCTGCCCCCTGTCTTTTTAATCATCAAATTTTATTCATTACGGCTTAAAACTATCCGCTTCGAAATCCAACGTTGCAAAATAATCTTCATTCCGCTCTTCACGCCGGATCAGTTCAACAGTCCCATCGGTCCGCAGCAGAAGCTCTTTCGGTCGCAGACGGCCGTTGTACTGGAATCCCATGGCATGACCGTGGGCACCGGTGTCGTGAATCGCCAGCAGGTCGCCATCTTCAATGGCTGGCAGTTGGCGCTGAACGGCAAACTTGTCGTTGTTTTCACAGAGTGAGCCAACGACATCATAGGTTTCGGAGGCTTCTTGACCGGTTTTGCCGATCACATCGATATGATGATAGGCCTCGTAGAGGGCCGGCCGCATTAAGGATGACATGCAGGCATCGACTCCGACGTATTTACGGTAGGTGTCCTTGCTGTTGATTGCCGTGGTCACCAGGCATCCGTGCGGTCCGGTCATGAAACGACCGCTCTCCATGACCATCTTCGGGGCATAGCCATGCTTCTCCTTAAAGGCGTTAAACAGCACATTGATGTCCTTGCTCATAGTCTCAATATCAAGCGGAGCAGCATTTGGCTCGTACGGGATACCGAAGCCGCCGCCAATATTGACAAACTCGAAACGGATATCGAGCTCATACTCGACCAGTTCGGCAACTTCCAGAACCATCCGCGCTGTTTCAACCATATAGGTGTAGTCGAGTTCGTTTGAGGCGACCATGGTGTGCAGACCGAACCGGGTCGCTCCCTTGGCTTTGGCCTGACGATAAGCTTCGATCACCTGCTCATGGGTGACACCATACTTCGCTTCGACCGGGTTGCCTATGATGACATTGCCGGTGCGGCGAGGGCCGGGATTGTAACGGAAACAGATCAGCTCAGGAAACGGCGCCGGCACCTTGTCGATCAGTGAAATGTCGTCCAGGTTGAGAACGCAGCCGCCTTCCGCCATCGCGGCTTCAAATTCATGCGGGGCGGTATTGTTCGAGGTGAACATGATATCTTCACCGGTGCCGCCAACGTTACGGCTCATAATCAGTTCCGGAATAGAGCTGCAATCGAAGCCGAAACCCATGTCATGCATCAGTTCGAGAATCTTCGGATTTGGCAGAGCTTTAACGGCATAAAATTCCTGGAAACCGTCGATGTCGGCAAAAGCCTTTTTCAACGCTTCGCCGGTTTCGCGGATGCCGGTTTCGTCATAAATATGAAAAGGGGTGCCGTAATGTTCGGCAATCTCTTTAACTTTCGGGAACAAGCGATCTTTAAAGCCATCTGACATCGGCATGGTGAAATCCTCCAGGTTTTCGTAAAAATGTTACGCAGGTATACCGGAATAACAGGAAAAATTCAAGGTTAAGCTGACCGGTTAACTCTCTTTTTCACGTAATTGTCTTGACGCAATCACTTGCCAACTCAGGACATCTTCTGCCGAGGTGGTCTTCTGGCCAATTTTGATGACGGCAATTTTATTGAAGTGAAGGGTTCTCTTCTCCAGTCGAATCTCTTGGCACAACCGCTGGCCGGTCTTCTGATCAAGGTTGGCATAAAGCAGACTGACATGCGGCAGATAATCTTTCGGCACATGGCGCTGCCGATCCAATGAACTGACGATAGCGGCCAAACCCGGTGAGAGATCGCAGGGCAGGATCAGGGCCTGATTGTAGCGAGCACTCGCAATAGGGGTGCCGGAATATTTGAGCGACAGTGCCGGGGTTTTGACGGCAAGCTCTTCAAGGAATGTTGCCGGGTTGTCGATCAGCTCCGAGGGGAGAGCCGCCAGAGTCAAATGGGGCTGAAAAACCGGCGTGTGCAACGTGTTGGCAAGTTGGGAAATGATCCCCTCGAGCAAGCGAGTCTCTTCTTCTGCCGGTAAAAGCCAGAATGCGACCCGTTCCTGATTGTCAGTATTTGTCATCTGTTGTATGCGGCCGAACCGGCCACGACGTTAGCGGCGTCAGCCGATGATGCCACCAAGGCTGACATTGCCTAATGACGCCATGGTGGATGATAAGGTTTCTGACCCTTGATGTAATTCCCAGGGGGGACGGGGATTGTCTTGTGCCCACAACCCTTTTCTGGCGCGCCGCGCTTTTCTTTCATGCTTGCCGAGTTTGTCACTAACATCCCTTAACGTCTTTTTTCGGTGGTTGTCTGGATACCATGCCAGGCCGGCCCGGACGAGACCCCATTTTAAACTTTTGCCGTCTGAGGAGACAATGTCGCTTGCATGGAAGCTGTCGATGTAAGAGATAGTTGCAACGTGGTTCATCATGAGTTTGGCTGCAAAGGTCTTGGCTTTTTTCCCGTAGGGCTGTTCCATCTGGGGGGCGTCAATAGAGGTCAGATGAACTTGCTTCGTTTTCCCGTTTTGCATCACCACAATTGTGTCACCATCGATAACATCAACGACGACTTCACATTGTTCGCAGGCCAATGAAAAACAGGGCAGAAATAGAAAAAGGATGAAAAAAAATAGCCGCATGGATTCCCTCCCAGCTCGATTGAAACAACAGTGTAAGCAAAAAGTAGGCCTCAGGTCAATCCTGGCTATCGGAATAGAGGGTTTCTTGCGGACCGGATATCGGCAGTTCGATCGTGAAGGTACTTCCTTTGCCGGGGGCGCTCTTTACATGAATATGACCTTCATGGAGATTGATGATTTCCTTAACCAGGGCCAGCCCAAGCCCAGTGCCGCCGATGTTTTTTATTTCCGGATGGTAAACTCTGAAGAAGCGGTCGAAGAGTTCACTTTGGGCTTCCTTGGGAATACCCAACCCCAGGTCCTGTATCGAAATAGCGATCATATTCTCTTTCTTTATCAGCTTTGCTGAAAGAGAAACCGGCCCGCCGCCCGGAGAATACTTGACGGCATTCGACATCAGGTTTTTCAGCGCCCGGTGGATCTTCTGTTCGTCAGCATATATTTCGGGGAAGCCTTCGGGGCAGGAAACAGTGATGTCATGTTCTTTGGTCACTTCTACGAAAATATTGGCAATCTCCTTCAGCATGGCCTCAATATTGACCATGGTAAACTGGTTGCCGCTAAAACCGGCTCTTAGTCGCTGCAGATCAAGCAGATCATCTATCAACTCCCTTAATCTCTCGCCTTCCTGATAACTCAATCTCAGAAATTGTTTGCTTTTTTCGGCGTCAATATCTTCCTGGAGAAGAAGCTCAGTAAAACCGAGAATGGCTGTCAGAGGGGTCCGCATTTCATGGCTGATCGAAGAGAGCATTTCATCTTTCATGCGGGTAATACGTTCCCGTTCACTGATATCGCGGACGATGGCGACCAGCATGTATTTGTGCTGCCATTCGAAAGTTCCGGCTGTTATTTCTACCGGGAAAACAGTCCCGTCTTTCTTTTTATGCCGGGCCTCCATCAGGTCAAGGTTTTCATGAATTGCTGCGTGGATTCGTTGCTGACTTCGCATCGGTTCGGCGGAAAGGTCGAGCGCCTGAAGCTGGGTAAATTCTTCCGGGTTATACCCGTACATCTCCGAGGCGGCGTGATTTGTTTCAACGACCTGCAAGCTGGCACTGTCAAAAATTAGGATAGCGTCCTTTTCTGCCGAGAACAGCATGCGGTACTTTTCTTCAGATTCGCGTAACGCCTGTTCTACCTTCTTGCGCTCGGTTATTTCCAAAAAAAATACGGCCATGGTTTTGGGCGTTGTTTGAAAGGCGTAGACTTCAAAAGCCCCATTTATATTTTCGTCTTCATAATCTATTTGTTCTGAATCCCAAGTTCCTCCGGTATTACAAATCCTTTTGTAATGTTCTGGTATCTCAGTTTCGGCAAGTCCCGGGAAGGCCTCTTCGATGGTCTTGCCGATAATGGCACTATTGTTAATTCCCAGGATTCTGTCAGCGGCAGCATTTGCTCCGGTGAAGAGAAGACGATCCTGTGGGTCGAGATAGTAGAGGAGTACTCCCATGGGTGAGGAATCGATGATAGAACGGAACTTTGATTCGCTCCGCTGCAGCGCTTGTAAGGCATCATGTCGTTCCCTTAAGTCGCGGGCGGAGGCCAGAATCACTTGTTCGCCTTCCAGTTCAATAACCCGGCCATTGACTTCAATCGGGATCGAAGTGCCATCCCGGTGCTGGTGCGCCGTCTCAAAAATGAAACTTTCACCAGTTTTAAAACGGGCCAGTCGGTCCTTGATGCTTGAGACATATTTTGGGTCATCCAGATCGGAGATGTGCATGGAACAAAGTTCATCGCGTTCGTAGCCCTGTCTTATGCAAGCGACTTCATTGACCTCGAGAATTCTCCCGTCCATGCTGACGATGAAAATAGCGTCACTGGAATTGTTGAACAGATCGCGGAACTTTTCTTCTGAGTTTTTAAGCTCCTGGCGGGCTTTTTTCTCTTCGAGGTGGGTTTTGCCGAGTCTGCTCAGCAATTCGACAATTCCCGAATAGACCGCAAAAAGTTTGTCAACCAGAACCTCGTCATAGACCGGTACTTGAATAACTGTCTTGAGATATTCCTGTTCATCGATACCGCACTCGGCGGCAATTTTTTTATAAAAGCCGTAGTCGATCGGTTCCGGCAGGAACTGGCCAAAAAGAAGAGTCGCAATATGGAAATCGTTTATGAGAATTGGCACTCCAATTTCAATGAGGCCGTTTTTACAGGTGTGCTTTATGAACCCGGAGTCGGGAAGGTTGTACTTCTGCAGAAAGCGGGCAAAGTAGGAATCACTTTGCCGACAACGTTCAGCCGTTTTCGGATGCTTGCGATGAATTTCGGCGCATAGGTCCTGCTTTCCACAGGAAACCAAGGTACGCCCCTCCTGGTCGAGAATACTGACCGGAGTGCCGGTCGCCTGTTGCAGACTTTCCATCAGGCTGTGCACTGATGAAAGATCAATAATGTCCTCGATGAAATTAGTCATTATTCCCTGGTCAGGTCAGATGCAGGTGATGCAAACATCTCTAAGGATAACCGAAAAATGATG